>NZ_JANNML010000109.1:0-24387 GCF_031397825.1 Nocardioides sp. | reverse complement strand
CTCGGGGGCGGGCCGGGGCGGCGTGTGTCGGTGTCCCCGCCCTCCCCCCCGCCCGCGGGCTCGGGTGGGTCCTTCCCCGCCCCCCACCCCCCCCCCCCACTCGGCGATGCTCAGGAACCGAGCGCGAGCTTCTTCTTGGCGCGTCGGCGTCCGTCCTTGAGGCCGAGGAACCCGGCGACGACCGCGCCGGAGGCTACGGCGACCAGTCCGAAGCCGATCTCCTTGGGGATCTGGCCCGCCTGGATCCCGGCATAGGCCGTGCCGGCGTCGGCGCCGTCGACGAGCGCACCCACCAGCACCAGGTTGCGTCGGGCGCTCCCGGTCGCGAAGAGGGTGACCGCGCCGAGGGCGATCTCCCGGGAGCCGAACCACTGCGTCAGCAGCGGAGAGGGGGTCTGGCCCATCGTCGTCGCGACGAGGTCGGGCTTGGCGAGCGAGGCGACGCCCACGGCGATGCGGCCCAGGGCGAGTCCGGTCACAGGGTTCATGGGGCTCAACCTAGCGTCTGCTCGGTTGCGCCGGGGGCGAGGTCCGGGTCGTGTGTCGGTCACAGCGCCCCAGCGCGCTCGGCGGCACACGACCCGCAGGCCGCACCCGTCAGAGCAGCGTCCGCGACGGCGGTGCGACGTACGTCGTGAGCCAACGTCCGAGCTCGTCGTAGACGCGGGCGCGGGGCTCGGGTCGTGACAGGACCACGTCGTGGCGGGCGCCGGGGATCGCGACGTAGGTGACGTGGCGACCGAGCGCGGTCGACCAGCGCCGGATCTGCTCGACGTCGAGCACGATGTCGGTGCTGTGCACGTCCTCGCCCATCACCATCGGTTGCGATGAGCGGTCCGAGGAGAGCACGAGCACGGGGCACTCCACGTCCAGGCCCCGCTGCAGCTCGGCGTGCCCGTGGCGCACCGCGCGCAGCCAGCCGGCGTAGACCGCAAAGGACATGAGCGGCTTCCACTGCAGGTCGAAGTCCCACTCGCCCTCGTGCTGGTGGTGCAGGCTGCGGCCGTAGAGCCCGGTCACGTTGCGGCGGATCTCCCGCATCGGCTGCCGGGCGCCGACCTGCTTGATCAGCGGGGTGCCGATGACACGCGCGGCGGCGCCTCCCTGGAGGTCGAGCCAGGGCGAGTTGAGGACCAGCGCCGCGAGGCCGCGCGGACGCACCCGGTCGAGCCACAGCGGCAGCACCAGCCCGCCCGTGGAGTGCGCGGAGGCGACGACCTGGTTGTGACCGTCGCGCTGGGTGATCCGCAGCCACGCCTCGCCCAGCTCCTCGTCGTACTCGCGGAGGTCCGCGACGTAGTTGGGGGTCTGGTGGGGCAGGATCGAGCGGCCGTACTTGCGCAGGTCGAGGGCGTAGAAGTCGTAGCCGCGCTCGATCCACCACCGGGCGTACTCGGTGTGGAAGAAGTAGTCGGCGAAGCCGTGCACGTGCAGCACCGCGCCGCGGTTGCCGCCCGTCGAGCGGTGGCTGACCATCGTCGCGACGACCTCGCCCTCGCTGTCGGGACGCAGCGTGAAGGTCTCGGAGAGCCAGGGGTCGCCGAGGATGTCGGGGATCTGCTCCAGGGCCATGAGCCGCAGTCTGTCAGGCGTCGCGGGTCACGCGTGTCCGCGCCCGTCCACCACCGCGTACGACGCCGCGGCGCGCACGAGCCCCGCGAGCAGGCCCACGTCGGCCGCGGTCTCCGGGTGCCACTGCACCGCGACGCAGAAGCGCTCCCCGTCGCGCTCCATCGCCTCGAGGGTCCCGTCGGCGGCACGGGCCGTCGCGACGAACCCGGGGTGCTCGCGCACCGACTGGTGGTGGTGGCAGCTGACGTCGAGCGACTCACCCACCAGCCCCGACAGCCGGGATCCGGCCGCGACCCGCACCGAGATGGTGCCGAAGGCGTCACCCCCGGGGCTGTGCTGCTCGTGGTCGACGATGTCGGGGGTGTGCTGGTCGAGCGCGCCGCCGGCGTGCACCGCCATCAGCTGCATCCCGCGGCACACGCCGAGCACCGGCAGGCCGGTGGCGTCGGCGGCGTCCAGCAGCGCGGCCTCCCAGGCGTCACGGTCCGGCCGCCACCCGGCCGTGCGCGGGTGCGGCTCCGCGCCGTAGCGCGTCGGGTCGACGTCGGCGCCGCCCGCGATCACCAACCCGTCGAGGCGAGCGACCACCGCGTCGGCCGCCCCGGGCAGGTCGACCGGGGGGAGCAGGACCGGTAGGCCGCCCGTGGCGCCGACCGCGTCGGCGTACGCCGTGGGCAGCAGGTCGGCCGGCTGGTCCCAGACGCCCCAGCGCGCCTGCTCGCGATAGACGCTGAGCCCGATGACCGGGGTCATCGTCAGATCGGGGTGACGTAGGCGCCGGAGATGCCCCCGTCGACCAGGAACGTGCTCGCGGTCATGAACGACGAGTCGTCCGAGGCCAGGAACAGCACGGCCGACGCCATCTCCTCGGGCTCGCCGAAGCGGCCCATCGGGACGTGCACGAGCCGGCGTGCGGCCCGCTCCTCGTCCTTGGCGAAGAGCTCCTGGAGCAGGGGGGTGTTGACCGGGCCGGGGCACAGCGCGTTGACGCGAACGCCCTGGCGGGCGAACTGGACGCCGAGCTCGCGGGTCATCGAGAGCACGCCGCCCTTGGACGCGGAGTAGGAGATCTGCGAGGTCGCAGCGCCCATGACGGCGACGAACGACGCGGTGTTGATGATCGAGCCCCGGACTTGCTCGAGCATGTGGGGGAGCGCGGCCTTGCAGCACAGGTAGACGCTGGTCAGGTTGACCTCCTGCACCTTGCGCCAGGCGTCGAGGTCCGTGTCGAGGATCGAGTCGTCCTCGGGCGGGGAGATGCCGGCGTTGTTGAACGCGATGTCGACCGAGCCGTAGGTGTCCTTGGCGGTCTGGAACAGCGCGTCGACCTGGTCCTTGTCGGTGACGTCGACGTGCACGTAGGTGGCCACGTCGGTGCCGCCGAGCTCCTCGACGATCAGGGCGCCCCGAGCATCGTCGATGTCACCGATGACGACCTTGGCGCCCTCGGCGACGAAGCGCTGCACGGTCGCCAGGCCGATGCCCGAGCAACCGCCGGTCACGACCGCGACCCGGTCCTGGATGCGTCCTGCCATGGTGTTGCCTTTCGTGTCTGCGTGGTCTCGACGGTTGCTCGGGCCCGGCGGCCCTGGCTGCGCGACCACCGAGGGTCAGTGGGCGATGAAGACGTTCTTCTCCTCGGTGAACGCCAGGGGGGCGTCCGGTCCGAGCTCGCGTCCGAGACCGGACTGCTTGTAGCCGCCGAACGGCGTCCAGTAGCGGACCGAGGAGTGCGAGTTGACGCTGAGGTTTCCGGCCTCGACGGCGCGGGCGACCCGCATGCCGCGTCCGAGGTCGGAGGTGAAGATCGAGCCGGACAGGCCGTACTCGGTGTCGTTGGCCAGCTCGACCGCGTGGGCCTCGTCGTCGAAGGGCATGACGGCCACGACCGGGCCGAAGACCTCCTCGCGCCAGATCCGCGCGCCCGGGTCGTCGACGGTCACGACGCTGGGTGGCACCCAGAAGCCGTCGCCGCCCGGCGCGGTGCCGGCGAAGGCGACGTCGACCTCGTCGAGGTAGCCCCGCACGGTGTCTCGCTGCGCGGCCGAGATCAGCGGCCCCATCTCGGAGGACTCGTCGCTCGGGTCGAGCACCCGCATGCCGGTGACGGCAGGCTCGAGGTGCGTCAGGAACTCGTCGTACGCCGACCGCTCGACCAGGATGCGCGAGCGGGCGCAGCAGTCCTGGCCGGCGTTGTCGAAGACCGACCCGGGCGCGGCGGCCGCGGCGGCGGCGATGTCGGCGTCCGCGAAGACGATGTTGGAGCTCTTGCCTCCCAGCTCGAGCGTCACACGCTTCACCTGGTCCGCGCAGCCGGCCATGATCCGTTTGCCGACCGCGGTGGAGCCGGTGAAGCAGACCTTGCGCACGAGCTCGTGGGTCACGAAGCGCTCACCGACGACCGAGCCCTTGCCGGGGACGACCGTCAGCACGTGCTCGGGCAAGCCGGCCTCGAGCGCCAGCTCACCCAGCCGGATCGCGGTCAGGGGTGTGAGCTCGGCGGGCTTGAGGACGACCGTGTTGCCGGCGGCGAGCGCGGGGGCGAAGCCCCAGCCCGCGATGGGCATCGGGAAGTTCCACGGGACGATGATGCCGACCACGCCGAGCGGCTCGTGGAAGGTGATGTCGGTGCCGCCCGCCACCGGGATCTGGCGGCCGAACATCCGCTCCGGGGCCCCGGCGTAGTAGGTGAGGCAGTCGCGCACGTTGCCGGCCTCCCACCGGGCGTTGCCCCACGTGTGGCCCGCGTTGCGGACCTCGAGCTCGGCGAGCTCCTCCACGTGCTCGTCGACGACGGTCGCGAAGCGGCGCAGCAGCCGGGCGCGCTCGCCCGGAGCCATGTCGCGCCAGGCCGGGAAGGCCTCGTGGGCGCGCTCGATGGCGGCGTCGGCCTCGGCCAGGGAGGCGAGCGGGACGTCGACGACCGGGGTGGCGGTCGCCGGGTTGATCACGGTGAAGGAAGTCATCAGAGCCTCTCGAAGCCGCGACGCAGCTCCCAGTCGGTGACGGTGGCGTTGTAGGAGGCGAGCTCCACGTCGGCCATGTTGGTGTAGTGGTCGACGACCGCATCACCCAGGGCCGCCCGGGCGATCGGGGACGAGGCGAAGATCTCACGAGCCTCGGTCATCGTCGCCGGGACCTTGGGACGGCCCGACGTGTAGGCGTTGCCGACCAGCTCCGGCTCGAGCTCGAGCTGCTGCTCGATGCCGTGCAGCCCTCCCGCGATCATCGCGGCCTGCGCGAGGTAGGGGTTGACGTCGGCGCCCGGCACACGGTTCTCCATGCGGGCACCGGCGCCCCGCCCGACCAGACGGACGGCGCAGGTGCGGTTGTCGTGTCCCCACGCGATGGTCGTCGGCGCGAACGAGCCGTCGGCGAACCGCTTGTAGGAGTTGATGTTGGGTGCGTAGAGCAGCGTGAAGTCGCGGACGGTCGCGAGGACGCCGGCGACGAAGTGGTCGTAGAGCGGCGTGCGCTGCCCGGTCTCGGCGTCCCAGAAGACCAGGGAGCCGTCGGTGCCGCGCAGCGACAGGTGGATGTGGCACGAGCTGCCCTCACGCTGGTCGTACTTCGCCATGAACGTGAGCGCCTTGCCCTGCTGGGCGGCGATCTCCTTGGCGGCGTTCTTGTAGACCACGTGGTTGTCGGCGGTCGTCAGCGCGTCGGCGTAGAGGAACCCGATCTCGTGCTGGCCGAAGTTGCACTCGCCCTTGGCGCCCTCGACGTCCAGCCCGGCGGCGTACATGTGGTTGCGGATCGAGCGCAGCAGCGGCTCGACGCGGGTGGTGCCGAGGACCGAGTAGTCGACGTTGTACTGGTTGACCGGGCGCAGCCCGCGGTAGCCCGCGTCCCAGGCGGCCTCGTAGGTGTCCTCGAAGGCGATGAACTCCAGCTCGGTGCCCGACAGCGCCGTCCAGCCCTGGTCGGCGCAGCGGTCGAGCTGTTGCTGGAGGATCGTGCGCGGCGACTGCACGACCGGCTCGTGGTCGGCGCCGTCGACCGAGGGCCAGACCAGGTCGCACTGGACCATCGCCGTGCCGGGCAGGTGCGTGAGCAGCCGGACGGTGCGCTCGTCGAGGACGAACTCCATGTCGCCGTAGCCGCGCTCCCACGAGGAGATGGCATAGCCGTCGACGGTGTTCATGTCGACGTCGACCGCGAGCAGGTAGTTGCAGCCCTCGGTGCCGTGGCCGACGACGTGCTCGGCGAAGTAGACCCCGTGCAGACGCTTGCCCTGGAGACGCCCCTGCATGTCGGTGAACGCCACGATCACGGTGTCGATCGCACCGTTGCCGATGCGGTCCAGCAGGTGCTGCATGCTCAGGTGGCGGTGGTTGCGCGGGTCGGTCGTGGCAGTGGACATGGATCTCCTATCCCAAGAGGCCGCGCAGGAGCGCGGCCGTGTCGTCGCAGTGGTGCTCCATGGCCTTCCGGGCCCGATCGGGACGGCCGGCGAGGATCGCCCGGACGACGCTGGCGTGCTGGCGGTCGGAGTGGGCGATGTTGGTGTCGAGCACCGGGATCGCCAGCAGCATCTCGTGCAGGGTGGACTGGACCGACGTGACGGCCTCGATGAGGCGCGGTGACCCGCTCAGCGCCGCGATGGTCAGGTGGAAGCGGCTGTCGGCCTGGCGGTGCGGGGCCGGCCGCCCCGCGTGGGCGACCTCCTCGTGCGCACGCTCCAGCCGCTCCCGGCGTACGTCGGTCAGCTCGCGCTGGGCGGCGAGCGCGGCCGCGCCCGGCTCGACCACGCGGCGAAACTCCAGCGCGTCCAGCCAGTCCTGGCGCTTGGTGGCCGTGACCCGCAGGGCGGCGCGTGCGGACGGGGTCCGGGGCTTCAGCGTCACGATCGTGCCGCCGCCCCGGCCGCGAGTGGTCTCGACCAGTCCGGCTTGGCGCAGGGCCGCCATCGCCTCGCGCAGCGTCGCTCTCGAGACGTGCAGCCGGGCGGCGAGCTCGCGCTCCGCCGGCAGCGCCGACCCGAGGGGATAGACGCCGAGGCGGATCGCGGTGCCGAGCTGCTCCACGCACGCCTCGAAGGCGTGGTGACCACGCACGGGTCGGAGCACCGCCTCGGGCAGGTGGTGCGCGGCTGACCCGGTCATGGCCCACATCCTTGGTTCGGGGGGAGGCGCCTGTCAATCGACGCGACGACGAATGGTCTGAGTTCATACCAATTTGACCGGCAGCCATTTACACCCTCGAACGGGCAGGTCTACGTTCCCTCTCAACGACGCTCTTACCACCGAGAGGTGCTCATGCCCGAAGCACACGAGCCGATCCACGAACACCACGCACGCCAGCTGAGTGCCGACGAGGAGCACCTCGCCAGGCTCGGCTACAAGCAGGAGCTCAGCCGCAGCTGGTCCAGCTTCTCCAACTTCGCGATCTCCTTCTCGATCATCTCCATCCTGGCCGGGTGCTTCACCACCTTCGGCCAGGGCTTCAACAACGGCGGCCCGGTCGCGATCTCGTGGGGCTGGCCGATCGTCGCCGCGTTCATCCTGATCATCGGCTTCACGATGTCGGAGCTGGTCTCGGCCTACCCCACCTCGGGCGGCATCTACTGGTGGGCCGCCAAGATGGGCGGGCCCAAGGCCGGCTTCTTCGCCGGCTGGCTCAACCTGATCGGTCTCGTGGCGGTGACGGCCTCGGTGGCCTACGGGTGTGCCACCTTCATCGACCTGACGCTCAGCGTCTTCTCGGAGTCCTACGCGGGCGGCTACTCGCTGAGCCGGGTCTTCGTCATCTTCCTGGTCGTGCTGGTCCTCGCCTCGGGGCTCAACATCTTCAGTGGTCACCTCATGGCCGTCATGAACAACGTGTCGGTCTGGTGGCACGTCGTGGGAGCCCTGGCGATCATCCTGATCCTGATCTTCCTGCCCGACAACCACCAGAGCTTCAGCTACGTCTTCTCCGAGCGCTTCAACAACTCCGGCTACGACGGCGGCTCGAGCAGTGGCATCACCTACTGGTTCCTCGTCATGCCGTTCGGTCTCCTGCTCACGCAGTACACGATCACCGGGTTCGACGCCTCCGCCCACCTCTCGGAGGAGACCCAGGCAGCGTCCGAGGGCGCGGCCAAGGGGATCTGGCGCTCGATCTTCTACTCGGCGATCGGTGGCTGGCTGCTCCTGCTGGCCTTCCTCTTCGCCATCCCCGACGACGCGTCAGGCAACCCGGACAACGCCGGTGTCGGCGCGGGTGGAGTCGCCTACATCTTCACCTCCGCACTCGACACCAACGTGGCTGGCACCGTGCTGCTGATCTCCGCGGTCGGCCAGTTCTTCTGCGCCACCGCTTGCATGACCAGCGCGTCGCGCATGACGTTCGCCTTCAGCCGGGACAAGGCCATCCCGGGCGCCTCGCTGTGGGCGAAGGTCAGCAGCAGCAAGGTTCCGGCCAATGCGGTGATGCTCGTCGCGGTCGTCTCCGTCCTGATCACGCTGCCGGCGCTCGTGGAGGTCAACATCGGCACCGAGGAGGCCCCGCTCATCGTGCCGACCGCGTTCTACGCCGTCGTGTCGGTCGCGGTCATCGGGCTCTACCTGGCCTTCCTGATCCCGATCTGGCTGCGCTGGCGCCTGGGTGACGCCTTCCAGCCGGGCTCGTGGAACAACGGCTCCAAGTACAAGTGGATGAACCTCCTGGCGGTCGCCGAGATCGCCATCATCAGTGTCTACTTCGTCCTCCCGTTCGTCCCAGCGGGCAACCCCTTCAACGACGACTTCTCGTGGAAGTTCGTCAACTACGCGCCGGTGCTGACGATCGGGGCGTTGGCGGTCCTCGCCATCTGGTGGAGCGTGTCGGCGAAGCACTGGTTCACCGGCCCGCAGGTCACCATCGACAAGGCCGTCGTCGAGGCGTTCGACGACTGAGTGAGCCGGCTCGACAGCGACCTGGACCGCCTCGCCTGCCTGGCGGGGCGGTCCCGGCGCGTCACCGACCTTCCGGGCGGGCTGACCAACCACAACCTCCGCGTCCGCACCGACGACGGCGGTGACTACGTCGTCCGGTGCTCGCACGGTGACGCCGGCCTGCTCGGCATCGACCGCGACGCCGAGCACCACAACACTGTCCGGGCGGCCCACGCCGGAGTCGGGGCGCAGGTCGTGGAGTACCGCCCCGACCTCCAGATGCTGGTGATCGAGTTCCTGCCCGGTGATGTCCTCACCGACGACGCGTTCGGGGACCCCGACGTGCTCGCGCGCGCCGCGGGCGCCGTACGACGGCTGCACGGTGGGCCGCGCTTCGACGGCGACTTCGACATGTTCGCCCGCCGCGCCACCTACCTCGCGACCGTGATCTCCCAGGGCCTGGCCCTGCCTCGCGGCTACGGGGACTTCGAGGACGCCTGGTCCGACGTAGGCCGGGCCCTCGAGGCCGCGCCCCGACCGACCGTGCCCTGCAACAACGACCTGCTGGCGGCCAACTTCATCGACGACGGCGCGCGCACGTGGCTCATCGACTACGAGTACTCCGGCAACAACGATGCAGCCTTCGAGCTCGGCAACACCGCCACCGAGTGCGACTTCGACGTCGCGCGCACCGAGGCGTGGGCCGAGGCCTACTACGGCGCCGTGACTCGCGCCGACGTGGCGCGGGTGCGGGTGCAGGCGCTCTGCTCGGCCTACGGCTGGTCACTGTGGGGCTTCATCCAGGCCGCCGCGAGCCCGCTCGACTTCGACTTCTACGCCTGGGGTCTCGAGCGCTTCGAGAAGGCCGCTGCGGTGTTCCGCGGGCCCGATCTCACCGGCCTGCTCCAGGATGTGGCCCGTGGTTGACCTTCCCGAGCGTGCCCAGGTCGTCATCGTCGGGGGAGGCGTGATCGGTGCCTCGGTCGCCTACCACCTCACGAGGCTGGGGTGGACCGACGTGCTGCTCCTGGAGCAGGGCCGGCTCTCCAGCGGCACGACGTGGCACGCGGCCGGACTGGTCGGTCCGCTGCGCGCCTCCGAGGGCGGGACCCGGCTGGTGCAGTACTCCGCCGAGCTCTACGCCGGCCTCGAGGCCGAGACGGGGCTGGCCACCGGCTACGCCGGGGTCGGCGGGGTCATCGTGGCGCGCACCGAGGACCGGATGACCCAGCTGCGGCGCACGGCGGCCAGTGCGACGGCGTACGACATGGAGTGCGAGCTGATCTCACCTGCGCGCGCCCAGGAGCTGTGGCCGGTGATGCAGGTCGACGACGTCCTCGGCGCGGTCTGGCTGCCCGGTGACGGCAAGGTCAACCCGACCGACCTCACCCAGTCGCTCGCCAAGGGCGCGCGCTCGCGGGGCGCCCGGATCGTCGAGGGGTGTCGGGTCACGGGTTTCCAGGTCGTCACGACCGGGGGAGAGCGGCGGTCGGTGGCCGGCGTGGTCACCGACCACGGGGTGGTCGGCGCCGAGGTCGTGGTCAACTGTGCCGGCCAGTGGGCCAAGGGTCTCGGGGACATGGTCGGCGCGACCGTGCCGCTGCACTCGGCGGAGCACTTCTACGTCGTGACGGAGCCGATCGACGGCGTACGACCCGACCTGCCGATCATGCGCGACCCCGACGGCTGGACCTACTTCAAGGAGGAGACCGGCGGGCTGGTCGTCGGTGGCTTCGAGCCCGAGGCCAAGCCCTGGCGTTCGCCCGACGACCTGCCCTACCCCTTCGAGTTCCAGCTGCTCGAGGAGGACTGGGAGCACTTCTCGGTGCTGATGGAGCAGGCCGTCCACCGGATCCCCGTGCTCGGCGAGACCGGGATCCGCAGGTTCTACAACGGCCCGGAGTCGTTCACGCCCGACAACCATTTCCTCCTCGGCGAGGTGCCGGGGCTGAGCGGCTACTTCGTCGGCGCGGGCTTCAACTCCGTGGGCATCGCCTCGGCCGGTGGCGCCGGTCGGGCGTTGGCCGAGTGGATCGTGGCCGGGGAGCCGACCACCGACCTGGTGGGCGTCGACCTACGACGCTTCGCGCCCTTCAACGCCAACAACCGGTGGCTGCGCTCGCGGGTGGCCGAGGTGCTCGGGCTGCACTACGCGGTGCCGTGGCCCAACCGGGAGCTGACCTCGGCGCGGCCGTTCCGGATGTCGCCGTTGCACGACCGGCTGGCCGCGCGCGGGGCGGTCTTCGGGTCGCGCATGGGCTGGGAGCGGCCCAACGTCTTCGCCCCGTCGGTCGCGCAGGCGCGGCTGGACTACTCCTGGGGCAAGCCGTCCTGGCTGCCCTGGTCGGTCGCGGAGCAGCGTGCCACCCGCGAGGCGGTCGCGGTCTTCGACCAGACCTCCTTCAGCAAGTACGTCGTCGAGGGTCTCGACGCGCTCGACGCGTTGCAGTGGGTGTGCGCCGCCGACGTCGACGTGCCGGTCGGGCACTGCGTCTACACGCCGTTCCTCAACGCCCGCGGGACCTACGAAGCCGACCTGACGGTCACGCGCACCGGCGAGCACTCCTTCCTGCTGGTCTCCTCATCGGCCACGACGGTCCGCGACCTCGACTGGCTCGCGCGCCACGCGCGCGGCGCCCGCGTGCGCGACGTCACCTCGGCGTTCGCCGTGCTCGGCGTGATGGGCCCGTCGTCGCGGACGTTGCTGTCGCGGGTGACCGACGCCGACCTGTCCGAGGAGGCCTTCGGCTTCGCGACCAGCCGCGAGATCGCGCTCGGGCACGCCGTCGTCCGGGCGACGCGGATGACCTACGTCGGGGAGCTGGGCTGGGAGCTGATGGTCCCGGTCGAGCTCGCGGCCGGGGTCCACGACCTCCTGCACGAGGTGGGTGCCGACCTCGGGCCGGTCGACGCCGGCTACTACACGATCGAGTCGCTGCGCCTCGAGAAGGGCTACCGCGCCTTCGGTCGCGAGCTCACCCCCGACGTGACCCCGGTCGAGGCGGGGCTGGTGTTCGCGACGGCCCTGTCCGGTGGGAAGGACTTCCTGGGGCGCGCGGCCCTGGCCGCGCACCGATCCACCCTGGCAGCCGGAGGTCCGCGGCGGCGCCTCGTCTCCTTCACTGTCGACGACCCCGACGAGATGCTCTGGGGCGGCGAACTGGTGCTCCACCACGGCTCGCCCGTCGGCCAGGTCACCAGCGCCGCCTGGGGCGCCACCGTCGCCCGCAGCGTCGGCCTCGCCCAGCTCCGTCACGACGGCCCGGTCACCGCCGACCACCTCGCCGCCGGTGGGTTCCAGGTCGACGTCGCCGGGGTGCTCCTCGGGGCGTCCTTGAGCCTCCGCGCGCCGTTGGCGTGAGTCCGTGCGGCCGCTCCGGGGGTTGCGGTTTGGTCACCAACCGCAACTTTCCGGTCCTGCGAGCTGCGGTTGGTGACCAATCCGCATGCCCCGCGGACATGACACTGCCCCACCCGACCCACCGCGAGCGGCAGGCCTAGCGGGGCAGGTCGAGCGGGGCAGGCAGGCGACCGTCAGGTGCTGGTCGGGTCGTCGATGACACCCTCTGCGTCGGTGTCGTGGGGCGCCGGCAGCGTCTCCTGGCCCTCTTGGACGGCCACCTCGATCCGCTTGCCGATCTCCTCGTCGACGTTCTTCCAGTACTCGAAGACACGCGGGAGCACCTTGTCCGACACCCCGCCGAGGATGTGACCGGCGACGTTGCCGACGAAGCGCTCGCGCTGCGCGTCGTCCCACACCTCGTTGATCATGGCGGCGGCCTGACCGAAGTCGTCGTCCTGCTCGCGCAGCCGGTAGGCCTCGCGGGTCATCTCGCCGTCGGCCTCCCAGCTGTCCTCGGGTGGGCCGGTGAGATTGCTGTAGCCGCGCCCGTAGGTGTTGGGCGCGTAGACCGGCTGGTCACCGGTGTGGTCGTAGGCCATCGGGCCGTCGAAGGTGTAGGTGTTGGCGCCCTCCACGCGGTGCCGGTTGACCGGCAGCTGGTGGTAGTTGGGGCCGATCCGGTAGCGGTGGGTGTCGGCGTAGGCGAACACCCGACCCAGCAGCATCTTGTCGGGGCTGAAGCCGATGCCCGGCACCGTCGCGGACGGCTCGAACGCCGCCTGCTCGACCTGGGCGAAGAAGTTGTCGGGGTTCTTGTCCAGCGTCATGGTCCCGACCTTGATCAGCGGGTAGTCGCCGTGCGGCCACACCTTGGTCAGGTCGAAGGGGTTGAAGCGGTAGGTCTTGGCATCCTCGTAGGGCATCACCTGCACGTGCAGGGTCCACGACGGGAAGTCACCGCGCTCGATGGCCTCGGAGAGGTCGCGACGATGGAAGTCGGCGTCCTCGCCGGCGATCTTGTTGGCGGCCTCCTGCGTGAGGTTCTTGACGCGCTGGTCGGACTTGAAGTGGTACTTGACCCAGAACTTCTCCCCCGCGGCGTTGATCCACATGAACGTGTGCGAGCCGTAGCCCTGCATGTGACGCAGCGACGCGGGGATGCCGCGGTCGCCCATCAGGTAGGTCACCTGGTGCGCCGACTCGGGGTTGAGGGTCCAGAAGTCCCACTGCATGTCGTTGTCACGCAGCCCGGTGCCGCCGCGACGCTTCTGCGAGCGGATGAAGTGGGGGAACTTCATCGTGTCGCGCACGAAGAACACGGGGGTGTTGTTGCCGACGAGGTCGTAGTTGCCCTCGGTCGTGTAGAACTTCAGCGAGAAGCCCCGCGGGTCGCGCCACGTGTCGGGGGAGCCCTGCTCACCGGCGACGGTCGAGAAGCGCGCGAGCATGTCGGTCTTCACGCCTGGCTGGAAGAGGGCGGCCTTCGTGTACGCCGACACGTCCTCGGTCGTCTCGAAGGTCCCGAACGCCCCGGTGCCCTTGGCGTGCACGTTGCGCTCCGGCACCCGCTCGCGGTTGAAGTGGGCCATCTGCTCGATGAAGTGGTGGTCGTGCAGCAGCAGCGGTCCGGTGTCGCCGAGGGTCAGGGAGCTGCGGTCCGAAGGTGCGGGGGAGCCGGTCTGGGTCGTGGAGCCCCCCTGGGGGCGGGTGTCGCTCATCGAGTCTGCTCCTGAGGTCGTGGTGTCGCTGGTGTGCGTGGTCATCACGTCCTGGTACCCGATCGTCAGGTCGCCAGCATCGGGACCCTCCGGGCACTAGCCTTGCCGATGTGCACTCGGGTCCAGGCTCCTCAGGAGCGCTCTCGCGGCACCTCCGCGACCGCGTACGCCGGTGGAGCTCCGGCTCCGCGGAGGGGCAGCGCGAGGTCCTGCTGCTGCTCGTGCTGGGTGTGACGATCTCGTTCGCTGTCTCCGTCGCCGCCTACGACCTGGTGCCCACCCCGGCCTACTTCGTGTGGCTCATCGTGGCCATGTTGCTCCTGCGATTCCGCCCGCTGGCGGTGATGACGGGCTGGACGGCCACGCTCGCGGTCGCAGCGATGGTCCTCGACGGTCCCATCAACGGACCGCGTGCCGCGATCCTGGCCGCGTTGGCCGTGGCCGTGGCCCTGATCCTCTTCCAGTCCAGCCGGCAGCGCAGCGGACTGCCGTCGCCGCTGAGCGAGATCATGCTGGCCGAGCTGAAGAAGCGGCTCCAGGCGCAGGGCACGATCCCGCCGCTCCCGGCGCCGTGGCACGTGGAGAGCGCGATGATTGCCGCCGACGGGGTGGGCTATGCCGGGGACTTCCTGGTCGCGGACCTCGACGAGGAGGAGCGGTTCCTCGAGCTGATCCTGGTCGACGTCGTCGGCAAGGGCCTCGGTGCCGGCCCGCACGCGCTCCAGTTCGCCGGGGCGCTCGGGGGACTGGTCGGGGCGCTCGAGCCCCGCGAGCTGATGGCGGCCGCCAACCGGTTCCTGCTGCGTCGCCACCTCGACGAGTCCTTCGCCACCGCCGTCCACGTGCGCCTCGACCTCACCGACGGCCGCTACACCATCGCCTCCGCCGGCCACCCGCCCGCGCTGCGCTGGCACCAGGCAGACGGTGGGTGGGTCGTCGACAACGCCCGCGGCATGGCGCTCGGCATCCAGCCCACGCCCGACCTCGACCTCAGCGAGGGCGTCCTCGGTCCCGGCGACGCGTTGCTCTTCTACACCGACGGCGTGGTCGAGTCACGCACCGACGACCTCGACGTCGGCATCGACTGGCTGCGCGACATCGCCGGCGACGCGATCCGCGAGGGCGCGGTCGGCTCCGCTCAGCGGATGATCAAGCAGGTCACGCGCGGCGACGACGACCGCGCCGTGCTGCTGCTCACCCGGCTGGAGGACGCGAGTAGAGCTCGCGGATGACGTCCTCGATGTCCGGCTCCTGGATGGACAGGTCCGCGACGTCGTACGACGAGGCGAGGGCGGCGACGATCGGCGCGGCGCTGGCGTCGGCCGGGAAGCTCAACCACTGTCGCGGGCCCTCGACCCGTCGGGTCTCGGCGCCGGCGACCACCACGGGGCCGACCGCGTCGACGAGGTCCACCACCAGGGTGCGGGTCGACCCGCCGCGCTCGTGCAGCCCGGCCAGCGTGCCGTCGTAGACCTGGGTGCCGTGGTCGATCACGATGACCCGGTCGCAGAGCGCCTCGATGTCCTGGAGGTCGTGGGTGGTGAGCATCAACGTCGTCCCGCGCTCGCGGTTGAGGGACCGTAGGAAGTCGCGCAGCCGGCCCTTGCTGATGACGTCGAGGCCGATGGTCGGCTCGTCGAGGTAGAGGATCTCGGGGTCGTGGAGCAGCGCCGCCGCGATGTCGCCGCGCATCCGCTGGCCCAGGCTGAGCTGGCGCACGGGGGTGTCGAGGAGCTCCCCGAGGTCGAGCAGCTCGAGGAACTCCGCGAGGTTGGCCCGGTGCCGCGCCGGGTCGGTGCGGTAGATCTTCTGCAGCAGGTCGAAGGAGTCGCGTAGCGGGAGGTCCCACCACAGCGACGTCCGTTGCCCGAAGACGACCCCGATCCGCCGGGCCAGTGCCGTGCGGTGGCGGCTCGGGTCGACGCCGGCGACCCGGATGTGCCCGCTCGTGGGGACCAGGATCCCGGTGAGCATCTTGATCGTCGTGGACTTCCCGGCGCCGTTGGGCCCGATGTAGCCGACCATCTCCCCGGCCGCGACCTCGAAGGTCAGGTCGCGCACGGCCTCGACCTCGACGCGGTGCCGGCGACGGCTGCCCTCCTCCTTGCGGCGCACCACGAAGGTGCGTCGGAGGTCGGTGACCTGGATGAGGGTCATGCTCAGCTCCCGGTGGATCGGTAGTGGCGGACGCCCGTGCGCCAGACCAGGGCGGTGACGGCAAGCATCACGCCGGCGGCGACCGGGGAGGCGACCTGCAGCGCCTGCGGCAGGCCGAAGGGGTCCTCTCGGCCGAGGATGAAGAGCGCGGGGTACCAGTTGACGAAGGCGATCGGCACCACGAACGTCAGCGCCTTGACGATCTCGGAGGGGAAGACCGTCAAGGGGAACTGGGTGATGGTGTTGCCGCCGTAGGTGAAGGCGTTGGCCGCCTCGGAGGAGTCGGCGGTCCAGAACTGGAGGCACGCCAACGAGACGAAGAGGCAGAAGAAGATGAGCGACCCGCTCACCACCATCTCGACGGCGACCAGCGCCCGCGGCATCGTCCAGTCGACGTAGGTCGACGCCCAGGTGAAGACGATCGTGGCCTGGAGGACCCGGGCGAAGCGGCGCAGCGCGAACTCGTCGGCACACACCTGCACGATCAGTGGCACCGGCTTGGTCATCATCGTGTCCAGGCGGCCGAAGCGGATCATCTGGCCGAGGCGCTCGACCCGCCCGACGAACAGGTCGGCGAAGGCGATGCCGAGCCCCGTGGCGCCGTACAGGAACCCGATCTCGGTGAGGCTGAAACCGCCGAGGTCGTCGACGTTGCGGAAGAGGATCCAGATGCCGACGAAGTCCAGTCCGGTCATCAGGAAGCTCCCGACCGCCATCATCCAGAAGGAGGCGGGGTAGGCCATCGACGCGCGGACCCAGAGCGCACCGATGCGGTAGTAGGCGACCGCGGCGTCAACCACCCTGCACCACCACCCGTCGCTCGGCCCGCTGGAGGACGAGGGCGCAGGCGCCGAGCAGGACCACGGCCCACGCGACGACGAACGCGTAGGCCCCGAGGACCTCGACGCCCGTGGTCTTGCCGAGCCAGATGTCGGCCGGGACCTGGAGGAAGGTGGCCCACGGCAGCGCCAGCGCCACGTCGCGCAGCACGCCCGGCAGCAGCACCAGCGGGACGGTGAGCCCGCTGAAGAAGAGCGCGACGAAGCCCAGCAGGGTGCGCGGGCCGACGTCGTCGAGCAGCCAGAAGGCGGTGAGGGCGGCCAGCATCCGCAGCGCGAAGCTCACCACGACCGCCAACGGGATCGCGATGGCGAAGAGAAGCCAGGTCAGTGCGTCGGCCGGGTAGCGCAGGTCGAAGAGGAGACCGCCGACCAGCGTGGGGGCGAGGCCTCGGGTGAGGAGGTGGTACGCCGCCCGGCCGAGGTCGGCGGCGAGGTACCAGCCGAGGATCCCCACGGGGCGATAGAAGTCGATCACCACGTCGCCGGACTTGATCCGTGTGGCGAGGTCGTCGGGGGAGCCGCCGCCCCAGACCGCCACCGTCATGATCATCGCCTGGCCGAGCCAGACGTAGGTCACGGCATCGGAGACGTCGTAGCCACCGGCATCGGGGTTGCCCGCCCACACCTCGATGTAGACGAAGCACATGATGGCGCCGAAGACGCTGTTGGTGAAGATGCCGGCCAACGTCGCGCCGACGTAGGTGGAGTAGCGGCGAAACGACCTCGAGGCGATGGCCGTGTGGAGCATGTCGTCCACTCTCCTCGACCAGCGCGCGTCGGGCTGGCTACGACGCGCGGGGACCGAGGTTACGTGTGACCTGGAACATTCAATTAAATGCTGGTCCCCAAGTTTGGGGAGCGTTACGACGGGTCATACCTATCTGCGGACGCCGTTCGACTCGGGACGGCCCACCATCGATCGGCCGGTTTCCGGCCGTGTTCAAGGGGGAACTTCCGCATGTCCAACCGCACCTCGACCAAGACCATGCTCGCCGCCACGGCCGTCAGCACGCTGCTGACCGTGGCCGCCACCGCCTCGCCCGCTCTCGCCACCGGCAACGGGAACGGGAACGGCAACAGCTCGTCCCAGGGCCCGAAGGGTGGCCAGGGACCTCAGAACGACAACGGCAACCAGGGCAACCAGGGCAACGGCCCGAAGGGTGACCAGGGTCCGAAGGGCAACGGCGGTCCGAAGGGCGACAACGGCAACGGCCCGAAGGGCGACGGCGGAAACGGCCCGAAGGGCGACCAGGGCCCCCAGGGCGACCAGGGTCCGAAGGGCGACCAGGGTCCGAAGGGCAACGGCGGTCCCCAGGGCGATCAGGGTCCGAAGGGCAACGACGGTCCCAAGGGTGGTGACCCGGCCGGCAACAACGGCACCGTGAAGATCACCCCGGTCGGTCAGGACGACGGCATCCCGCAGAACAACCCGCACGTCACGTGCGGCTTCGACATCGAGTGGTACGGCTTCGACGAGGGTGCCGACATCATCTCCTCGGTCTCGCTGGCCATGCACGCGCCGACGGCCGACGTCGGCCTCACGCCGGGCGGCCCCAGCTCGGTCTTCGTGGGCGGCGACGCCGCTGGTGGCGGCACCGACTTCGACGGTGAGGCCACCTACTACCCGGTCTTCGACGGCGAGCCGCACCCGCAGCAGGGCTACCACATCAAGCTGACGATCAACACGCCCGGATCGCAGGGTGCCGACGTCAAGCACAAGGTCTTCTGGGTCGAGCCGTGCGACTCCACCAGCCCGACCCCGGGCGGCGAGACCCCTGGCGAGGAGCCGACCCCCGGCGACGAGGAGACGCCCGGTGGCAGCTCCGAGACCCCCGGTGGTGACTCGGAGACCCCCGGTGGCGACACCGAGACGCCGGGTGGTGACACCGACCAGGGTGTGGAGGACAGCTCGCTGACCGGTGGCGGGGCCTCCTCCGACTCCGACCAGGGCGTGCTCGGCACGCAGGCCGAGGCCGACAGCTCCGCCGCAGCAGCGCAGGGCAACGACTCCTCGGCGGTCCCCACCAACATCGACGCCGGTGAGGAGGGCACGCTCAGCCGGATCGTGACCTCGCCGATCGGCCTGGCCATCGCCGCCCTCGGTGTGGCGCTCGCCGCCGCCGGCCTGCTGGCCCGCCGTCGCAGTGTCACGCCGACCCACTGATCGAGCGCCGCGTCGGCTGCTGCCCACGATCGTCACCCTCCTCGGGATGGCGCTCGTGGGCGGCGGCCTGGCGGTGTTCCTGACCCAGACCCCGCAGGTCGTGGAGCAGGAGCCGACCTCCGGCGCGGCATCGTCACCCGTGGCGCAGGCCGCGTCCGCCGCGACCACGCCTGAGGCCACCCGAGCCCCGTGGAAGCCGGGAGCCCCCCGGACGCTGCGGATCCCGGCACTCGACGTCGAGGCGCCCGTCGTACCCGTCAAGGCCCCGGGCGGCACCCTCACCCCGCCCTCGGACCCCCAGCAGCTCGGGTGGTGGGCCGACGGTGCACGACCGGGCGAGCGCCAAGGCAGTGTCCTGGTCGCCGGCCACACGGTGCACAACGGTGGCGGGGCCCTGGACGACCTCGAGCAGCTCGAGGTCGGCGACCCGGTCACGGTCGCGACCCAGGGCGCGAACGCAGCCGACCTGGCCTACGTCGTGACCTCGGTCCGCATCTACGGCAAGGGCCAGCTGGCCCGTCATGCCGCGACGATCTTCGCCCAGGACGTCCCCGGCCGACTGGTGGTCGTGACCTGCGAGGACTGGAACGGCTCGGACTACCTCAGCAACGTTGTCGTGGTCGCTCGTCCGCGCACCTGACCACGACGTCCTCCTCGCAACGGTCGTCCACCGCGCCCTCTCGGGTGTCGCGGTTGGTGACCATTCCGCAAGAAGCGGCCCGAGGGCCTGCGGTTGGTGACCAATCCGCAGGCCCTCGGGCCGTCGTACGTCGCGCTCGGGCGAGCGATCAGTGCTGGTAGGTGCCGTGCAGGACCGCGCGGCCGGCTGTCTTGAAGGCCAGGTTGAACGACACCACGGCCGGTGAGGCGTCGGAGTCGACGCCCAGCGTCTCTTCCTGGACGGCGTGCACGACGAAGAAGTAGCGGTGCACCTGGTCGCCCTGGGGCGGCGCGGCCCCCATGAAGCCCTTCTCGCCGGCGTCGTTGCGGCAGTGGAAGGCCTGGCCGGGGAGGTCGCCGGCGGCCGCGCCGGTGTCGAGCGAGGTGACGTCGGCCGGGATGTCGACGAGGACCCAGTGCCAGAAGCCGCTGGGAGTCGGCGCGTCGGGATCGAAGCAGGTGACGGTGTAGCTCTTGGTGCCCTCGGGCGCGCCCTCCCAGGACAACTGGGGCGAGGTGTTGCCGGCGTCGGCGACCTGGTCGGACGTGAGCGGCCGACCCTCGCTCACGTCCGTGCTGGTGACGGTGAAGGCCGGGACGGCAGGGAGGAGGTCGTAGGGGTCGGGGCTCACGGGCCGGTCGAGACTCATGGCCCTCAACGTAGTCCGCGTCGGACCCCCACAAAAGGACGCCGGGGCGTCACGCGTGAGAATGGTCGGGTGGACGACATCGCGACCTATCCGGCTGGCCTGCTACTGACGGGACGTCGCGTCGTGGTCGTCGGTGGCGGCCACGTCGCGCAGCGCAGGGTCCCGCAGCTGCTGGCGGCGGGTGCCGACGTCCACGTGGTCTCGCCCAGCGTGACCCCCGCGATCGAGGGGCTGGTCGGCGCCGGTGAGGTGACGTGGCACGAGCGTGGCTTCGAGGACGCGGACCTCGAGGACACCTGGTACGTCGTGGCTGCCACCGACGTCACCGAGGTCAACCGGCGCGTCTCGGCTGCCGCCGAGTCACGTCGCATCTTCTGCGTCCGCGCCGACGACGCGCAGGAAGCCACCGCGTGGACGCCGGCCGTGGGTCGTGCGGCAGGGTTCACCATCGCCGTCCTGGGCAGCCGCGAGCCGCGCCGCTCCGCGGCCGTGCGCGACGAGATCCTCACCGGGCTGCGCGACGGAACGATCCTCGCCCAGGACCAGCGGCGCCACACCGCGGGCGTCACGCTCGTGGGGGGCGGACCGGGTGACCCCGACCTGATCTCGGTGGCCGGTCGCAAGGCGCTGATGGAGGCCGACGTCGTCGTCGCCGACCGGCTCGCGCCGCGCGAGCTCCTCGGCGAGCTGCCCTCCGACGTGGAGCTCGTCGACGTGGCCAAGCTGCCGCGCGGCCGCTCCGCCATGCAGGAGGAGATCAACCGGGTCATCGTCGAGCGCGCCCTCGAGGGCAAGCGGGTGGTGCGCTTCAAGGGGGGCGACAACTTCGTCTTCGGTCGGGGCTACGAGGAGGTGCTGGCCTGTCGCGAGGCCGGGGTGCCCGTGACTGTGATCCCCGGACTGACCAGCCCCGTCGCCGTACCCGCCG
This sequence comes from Nocardioides sp., assembly GCF_031397825.1. Lineage (GTDB taxonomy): Bacteria > Actinomycetota > Actinomycetes > Propionibacteriales > Nocardioidaceae > Nocardioides. The sequence goes on along the minus strand of NZ_JANNML010000109.1, from coordinate 3,496 downwards.
TCGCCGGCATCCCCGTCACCCACCGCGGCGTCGCGCACGAGTTCACCGTCATCTCCGGGCACCTGCCCCCCGGCCACGAGGAGTCGTTGACCAACTGGGACGCCGTCTCAGCCCTGCGCGGCACCTTGGTGCTGATGATGGCCGTGCACAACGCCCCGGTGATCGCCGCGACGCTGGTCGCCGGCGGCCGCTCGGCCGACACCCCGGTCGCGGTGCTGTGCGACGGCACCATGCCGGGGGAGCGCACCGTGCTCGCCACCCTCGGCACCCTCGAGGCCGAGCTCGTCGCGCAGCAGGTGCTGCCCCCCGCGATCATCGTGGTGGGTGAGGTCGTGGCCGTGGCGCATCCCGAGCGCTTCGTCTGATGGCTCAGATCGTCGAGATCACCGACACCGACGACCCGCGGCTCGCCGACTACCGCGACCTGCGCGACGTCCAGCTGCGCAGGAACCTCGAGGCCGAGCACGGCCTGTTCCTGGCCGAGGGGGAGAAGGTCGTACGCCGTGCGGTCGAGGCCGGCTTCACCGCACGGTCCTTCCTCATGGCGCCGCGGTGGCTCGACGGGCTGGCCGACGTCCTCGACCGCTCCGCGGCACCGTGCTTCGTGCTCGCGGAGAAGCTCGCGGAGGAGGTGACCGGCTTCCACGTGCACCGCGGCTCGCTCGCCTCGCTCGAGCGGCGACCCCTGCCGACCGTCGAGTCGGTGCTGGCCGGGGCACGCTCGGTCCTCGTGCTCGAGGACATCGTCGACCACACCAACGTCGGGGCGATCTTCCGCAGCGGCGCGGCGCTCGGCTTCGACGCGGTCCTGCTGGCGCCACGGTGCGCCGACCCGCTCTACCGTCGCTCGATCAAGGTCGGCATGGGGGCGGTGTTCACGATGCCCTGGACCCGCCTTCCGGACTGGGCCAGCGGGCTGCACGACCTGAGCGCGGCCGGCTTCACGACCGTCGCCCTCACCCTCGCCGACGACGCGGTAGCGATCGAGGAGGCCGTCGCCGGCCTCGACCGCGTCGCCCTGGTCCTCGGCTCCGAGGGCCACGGCCTCTCCCGGCGCTGGGAGGAGTCTGCCGACCGGCGCGCTGTCATCCCGATGCGCGAGGGCATCGACTCGCTCAACGTCGCCGCCGCCACCGCCGTCGCCTGCTACATCACCGCTCGTCGCTGATCGGGGCGATGCTCGTCCTCCTGGTACGGCTGGTGCTCGATCGCGCGGGCTCCGGCACCTGCGGATTGGTCACCAACCGCATGTCTGAGGTGATGGGACCTGCGGTTGGTGACCAAACCGCAACTGTTGACACGCGTCAGGCTCGCCGAATAGCCCGGATCACGACTACCCGGCAGCAGCGCACGGCCGACAGCATGACGCCATGCTCCCTGCCTGGCGCTCGCCTGCCCGCACCCGGATCGTCGCGCTCCTGCTGAGTCTCGCGATCGCGACCGGACTGACGTCGTGCACCGGCGACGAGGCTCCGGAGCAGGACGCTGCTCCGCAGTCGACGACCACGCTGGGCGACACCATCGACCGTGACCAGCTCATCTCCCTGCTCGCGCAGGCGGGCATCTCGACGTACGACGACGCGGCGGATGCCGCACCCGTCGTGGAGCCCGACACGGCCGGGCAGCTGTCGCTGACCGGGTGGCAGGTCGAGACGATGGCCCGTGAGCTCAATGCCGGGCGGGGCTATGTCGGTCGCGACCTCGACGAGCTGACGGGCACCAGTCCCGCCCGTGCCTCTGGCAGCCCTTCCGGCAGCGGAGCCGGCAGCTCTGCGACCAGCCTCACCCCTTCGGACGTCGTACCCCTCTCGGTGGTCCTCGCCGCCTGGATCAGTGTTGCGGAGACACCTGCTGCCGAGGCGGCGCGCGAGCTCATGGGGGAGCAGGACTGGGCCAACGACGCACTCGACCTCGTCTATCCCAATGCGGTCCTTGCGCTCTTCACCGACGACATCGCCTCCGACCCGGATGCCACCGGGCCTGCGGCGGATCCCGCCGCGAGCCCTGCCGTGTTCACCCGCGAGGGGCGCACCTCGACCGCGATGCTCCCGGCCAGGGCCGGCATCTGCTCTGACCTCGTCTCCTTCCTGAGCGGCTCGCTCGACTCGATCGTGCAGTCCCTCCAGATCCAGGTCGCCGAGGAGGGCGCCCTGTCGATCCTGGCCTCGATCTGGAACACCGTCGTGAGCATCGCGGCCTCCGCGGCGAAGGTCGCGATCGGGGCATTCACCTCTGCCCTGCTGGCCCCGGTGACCAAGGCCATCACCGTCGTGGCGGTGCTCTCCTCGGCAGCCTCGCTGCTGAACCCGTGGACCCTGGAGACCACGGTGTCACCGAGCGACTCCCTCGGCCCCGGCACCGACGCGGTGGTCACCACGACCGTCGACACCGCGGTCGACTTCGAGTGGCCGGCCGACGTCAAGGACTGTGCCTCGACCATCGGTGGCGTGGAGCTGCCCGATCCCGGGAGCGCCAAGGGCAGCGAGGTCGCCTGGACCTACCAGGACCCCGACCTCACCACGACGCTCGGCGAGCAGGACGACAAGGTCGGCGACGACGGTGCCGCTCGGTTGCGCTTCACCACCCTGCCGCAGGCCGACCAGGACGGCATCCCCGTCACGCACGCCGTGATCGTCAAGGTCGACGTCAAGCGCACGCAGATCGACAAGCTGACCGAGCTCGTCGACCGGATCGTCCTCGGCGCGCTCCCGGGACCGGCCCGGGCGATCGTGGACGCGCTCCTCGGTCCCCTGCGGAGCAAGGCCCAGGCCAAGCTCGCCGAGCTCCTCTCGGTCGCCGGTCCCACCACCGACATCCAGACGATCCGCTTCGAGCCCAACCCCGACCCCGTCGTCGAGGTCCCGCCCGGTGAGGAGGAGGACTGCGCCACCGCAGCACCCTCCGTGATCCCCGACGGGGTGTGGAAGGGACCCATCGACCTCAAGGTCACCGGCAAGGGGCTCACCGGGCAGGCGTTCTCCGGAGGCAGGGGCACCATGGCGTTGACTGTCAAGAACGGCAAGGTCACCAGCGGCACGTGGAACGTCGACTGGCTCTCCACCGGCCTCAGCTCCGAGGGTGGCATTCAGGTCGCGCTGCGTCTGCGCGGCAACGTCAGCGGCGGTGTGAAGGGCGCGGCCGCCAAGCCGCTGCTGACCGGGAGCTGGTCCCTCACCGGCCGCGCGGTCGTCAGCGTCGGCGGCGCCGTCCTGCCGCTCGGCTTCAACGGCAAGGCCTCGGAGACGATGCAGGTCGAGACGTCGTCGTGCGACCAGGTGAGCGGCACCTTCGTGCCGTCGTTCAACGACAACGCCGGTGGTGGGACGAGCTTCTCCGGCACGGCGCGCTGGTCCGGCGCTCGGGTGGGTTGAGCCCTGCGCCGACGCTCGGGACATGCGGTTTTGTCACCAAACCCAACGTGGGAAGGTGACAAAAATCGGGTGGTGGACAAAACCCAACCCCACACGCCCGGATTGCCCAAAGGCGACTACGTCAT
>NZ_JANNML010000062.1:0-33340 GCF_031397825.1 Nocardioides sp. | reverse complement strand
GCGCAACGAGAAGGGCCAGCCGGTCCTCGTCGGCACGGTCTCGGTCGAGAAGTCCGAGTACCTCTCCGCCCTGCTCACCAAGCGCGGCATCCCGCACAGCGTCCTCAACGCCAAGGTCCACGCCGACGAGGCCAAGATCGTCGCCATGGCCGGCCACAAGGGCGCGGTCACGGTCGCGACCAACATGGCCGGTCGAGGCACCGACATCATGCTCGGTGGCTCGGTGGAGTTCCTCGCCGACGCCGAGCTGCGCGGCAAGGGCCTCCAGCCCACCGGCGAGACGGCCGACGACTACGACGCCGCCTGGCCCGAGACGCTCGAGCGGATCAAGGCCCAGGTCGCCAAGGAGCACGACGACGTCAAGGAGCTCGGCGGCCTCTACGTCGTCGGCACCGAGCGCCACGAGTCGCGCCGCATCGACAACCAGCTGCGTGGTCGCTCCGGCCGTCAGGGTGACCCGGGCGAGTCCCGCTTCTACCTCTCCCTCGAGGACGAGCTGATGCGGCTCTTCAAGTCCGAGTGGGTCGACCGCGTCCTGCAGATGCTCAAGATCCCCGACGACGTCCCGATCGAGAACAAGCGGGTCACCGGCGCGATCGCCAACGCCCAGGGGCAGGTCGAGTCGCAGAACTTCGAGTCCCGCAAGAACGTCTTGAAGTACGACGACGTCATGGACCGCCAGCGCCAGGTCATCTACGGCGAGCGCCGCGAGGTGCTCGAGGGTGCCGACCTGCGCGAGCAGATCAGCACCTTCATCGACGACGTCGTCACCGGCTACGTCACCGGCTCGCTCGCCGAGTTCGGCGAGGAGTGGGACCTCGAGCAGCTGTGGACCGATCTCGGCCAGTTCTGGCCGATCGGGGTGAGCATCGAGCAGCTTGAGACCGAGGCCGGCGGGCGTCACAACATGGAGCGCGACGACCTCATCGAGGCGCTCAAGGAGGACGCGCACGCTGCCTACGCCGCCCGCGAGGCAGAGATGGGCGACGAGGTCACCCGCGAGCTCGAGCGGCGGGTCCTGCTGTCCGTGCTCGACCGCAAGTGGCGCGAGCACCTCTACGAGATGGACTACCTCCGCGAGGGCATCTACCTGCGGGCCTACTCCCAGCGCGATCCCCTGGTGGAGTACCAGCGCGAGGGCTTCGACATGTTCGCCGCCATGATGGACGGCATCAAGGAGGAGGCGGTCGGCTTCCTCTTCAACCTCGAGGTCCAGGTCGAGGACGACCACGAGGGTCATGACCACGGCGATGAGGGCGAGGAGGTCTACGAGCCGCTGCTGCAGCCCGAGGGCACCGTCAAGCAGCGTGCCTCCGCCCCGGCGATCAAGGCCAAGGGCCTCGAGCGTCCGCAGGCGCCCAAGGGCCTGTCCTACTCCGCCCCCAGCGAGGACGGTGACGTCGAGGTCAAGGCCGTCGCCGCCGAGGACGATGAGTACGCCGGCGTCGCCCGCAACGCCAAGTGCCCCTGCGGCTCGGGCAAGAAGTTCAAGCAGTGCCACGGGTCGGCCGGTGGCCCCACCGGCCTCACCGCCCGCTCCGGCGGCTGATCCACCGCTCCACCCGACGCCCCGTCACGGTCCTCCGTGGCGGGGCGTCGTCGCGTCCGGTGGTCGTCCTCAGGCAAAGTCGAGGGCGGTGCAGAGCCACCGCTCGCCACGTGCCTCGAAGCGGGCTGCCACGGCGCGCGACCGCTCGCCGTAGCGGACGTGCACGGCCGCCTCGACCACGTCGTCGCTGACGAAGCAGGTGTGCACGCTCAGGACCCGCGGGCGCACCGGTTGGACCCGGCGCTGACCGGGGACGTGGCCGCCAGCGCGGGCGACGAGGACGGCGCGCCGGTCGAGGTCGGCGTAGACCGCACCGGTGGTCCAGCGCAGGAGCTGGGATGCCGGCCGGTCCCCACCGACGATCTCGACAGCGGCCTGCGCGAAGCGGTGCGCCCACGCCTGGGCGGAGCGTCGCCGACGGGCGTCGATGGGGACGACCGACGCGACGTCGGACATGCCCCGCTCCAGGGGGCGACGGGCAGGGGGGTCGTGACGTGGCAGCAGCTCCAGGGCCAGGGTGCCCTGGGTGCTGGCGACCGGGACCTTCACGCGGAGGGGGACGACGGTCTCGTGGGCAGGTGACATCAGGACTCTCCTCGAGGTGGGGTGGGACGGCTGGGCAGGGCCAGGTGCTGGCCGGGCTGGATCACGTCGGGGTCCGTCCCGACGACGCGGCGGTTGAGCCGGTGGATGCGCTGCCAGTGGGCCGCCACGGCCGCGTTGTCGGCGCCGGGCCCGAGCGCGGTGGCGGCGATGGTCCACAGGGAGTCGCCGGGCCGCACGACGACCTCGGCAGGCTCCGCGTCGCGTGAGACGCGGTGCTGTCGGTGGGTCCCGGGGGCGATGCCTCCACTGGGCCGCTCCGGCAGTGGCAGCCCGTCCAGGGTGACGCCCCCGCCGCGCGGCTGATCGTCGCGGTGGACAGAACCCGGGGTCGCGTGCGCCGGGGAGAGCCCGCTCGTGAGCACGGCGACGCCACAGGCCGCGAGGAGCCACCGGCGCAGGGGAGCCGGCACGCCCGGGACCCGGCGGCTCCCGGCGCGCCCGGGGCCGACGAGTGCCTCGAGGACCACCACCGTGGTCACGACCCACCACCACCCGGCGCAGAGGACCACGACGAGGGCGCAGCCCTGCACGAGCATCAGGTCGAACGAGGCCTGCCCGCCGGCGGGGGCGGGCAGGTCGGGGAGCGACCACAGGACCACCCCGACGACCGCGACCGTGGTGATGGCCCAGACAGCGAGGCAGCGTGCCGAGCGTGCATTCCCGAGGTCGTTCACGGCTCTATCCTTGCGTTTGCTTACGTTTGCTTTAGCCAACGCTTCTTTGAGCATCTCGTCAAGGGCTTCTCCACAGCCCGAATCCTTGGCAGGCTCGCCTGGTGACCTGGGAGGATGAGCTGTTCGCGGTGCTCGAGGACCTCGAGCAGCAGGCCGACGCGCTCTACGCGGCGGAGCGGGCGCCGGAGCTGGCTGACCGCAGCCGGGCCGAGTACCAGCAGGTCACGCTCGCGGGTCGGCTCATGGCGACCCTCGGTCAGCCGGTGCAGCTCGGGGTCCGGGGCGTAGGTCAGGTGAGCGGCGACCTCGCCCGGGTGGCCGCGCAGTGGTGCCTGGTGCACGGCAACGGCCAGGACTGGATCGTCGCGCTGGCAGCGGTCTCCACCGTCACCGGTGCGTCGCGCCGGGCCGTCCCCGAGGTGGCGTGGTCACCGGTGACGAGGCTGGGGCTGGGCTCGGCGCTGCGCCGGCTGGCCGAGGCGGGGGAGCGGTGCATGGTCCACCTCGTCGACGGCACGGTCCACGACGGCACCCTGGCGCGGGTGGGTCAGGACTTCGTCGAGCTGGTCACCGCGGGGGACCGGGTCGTGCTGGTGTCCTTCGCCGCGCTCACAGCCGTGCAGAGCCGCGACTGAGCCGGCCGCCGAGTGACCCACCGACCGACACCTCAGGTCGCGTCGGCGTCGTAGGGCGGGATCTCGCCCTCGTCCAGCGGGCGGTGCCCGGCCGTGCGTGACGCCTTCTGGTCGGCGTCGGCGTCCTCCATGGCCTCGATGATGTGCTTGCGCACGATCGTGCGGGGGTCGAGGTCGCGCAGCTCGAGGTCGGAGAAGTCCGGGCCGAGCTCGTCGCGCAGCTCGTCACGCGCGGAGTTGGCGAAGTCGCGGGCCTTGCGAGCGAACCCACCGGCCTGTTTGGCCAGCGTCGGAAGGCGGTCGGGACCGAAGACGAGGATCGCCACGAGGGCAATGACCGCCATCTCTGCCAGACCGACTCCGAACATGATCTAGAACTTACTCGTCGGTGTGAGCCCGAGCTGCATGCCGGCCAGCCCGCGGCCACGGCCGGTGATCGTCGCGGCGATGGTGCTGAGCTCGATCGCAGCCGGGGCGGTGGGGTCGGAGTCGACGATCGGCTTGCCGGCGTCGCCTCCCTCGCGCAACGAGATGTCGAGCGGGATGCGCCCGAGGACCGCGACGTCGTAGCCGAATCGCTCCGACAGCGTGGCCGCGACGCGGTCGCCGCCTCCAGAGCCGAAGACCTCGAGGCGGTGGTCCTTGCCCTCGGGGGTGCAGTGCGGGCAGGGCAGGAAGCTCATGTTCTCGACGACGCCGATGACACGTTGGTGCATCATCGAGGCCATCGTCCCCGCACGCTCGGCGACCTCGGCGGCAGCCTCCTGAGGCGTGGTGACCACGACGACCTCGGCGCTCGGCAGGTGCTGGCCCAGGGAGATCGCGACGTCGCCGGTGCCCGGGGGCAGGTCGAGGAGCAGGACGTCGAGGTCGCCCCAGAAGACGTCGGCGAGCATCTGGACCAGGGCCCGGTCGAGCATCGGGCCGCGCCAGGCGACGACCTGGTCGCGCCGCGGCTTGAGCATGCCGATCGAGATGACCGAGACCCCGCTGGGCGTCGGCACCGGCATGATCAGGTCCTCGACCTGGGTGGGCCGGGAGTCGGCGACACCGAGCATGGCGGGCACCGAGTGGCCGTAGATGTCGGCGTCCACGACACCGACCTTCAGACCCTGCTTGGCCATGGCCAGCGCGAGGTTGACGGTGACGGAGGACTTGCCGACCCCGCCCTTGCCGCTGGCGATCGCGATGACCTTGGTCAGCGATCCGGGCTGGGCGAAGGGGATCTCGCGGGCGGCCTGGCCGCCGCGCAGGACGTCCTGGAGGCCGGCACGCTGCTCGGCACTCATGACGCCGAGCTCGAGGTCCACCCCGGTGACGCCCTCGACGCGAGTGACGGCGCCGGTGACGTCCCGGGTGATCGTGTCCTTGAGGGGGCACCCGGCGACGGTCAGCAGCACCTTGACGTGCACCAGGCCGTCGTCGTCGATCACGACGGAGTCGACCATCCCGATCTCGGTGATGGGGCGCTTGATCTCAGGGTCGTTCACGGTCGCGAGAGCGGCGTTGACCGCCTCGAGCGAGGGGCCGAGGGAGGGAGTGCTCATGATGTGGCCAGTCTAGGCGGGGGGTGGGGCAGGTCGGTCAAGGGCGTCGCCGTGAGACGTCCCACGCTCGCCGCTGTCGTCGGACGCGTCGCGGTCGCGCTCCTCCTGGGCACGCTCGTCGAGGTCGGACAGCAGGGATCGCAGCTCCGAGCGGAGGAAGTCGCGGGTGGCGACCTCGCCCACCGACATGCGCAGCGAGGCGACCTCGCGAGAGAGGAACTCCATGTCCGCGTGCGCCCGGGCGTTGGCCTGCCGGTCCTGCTCGGCGATGACCTTGTCGCGCTGCTCCTGGCGGTTCTGCGCGAGCAGGATCAGGGGAGCGGCGTACGACGCCTGCAGGCTCAGGATCAGGGTCAGGAAGATGAAGGGGTAGTTGTCCCACCGGGCGTCCTCGGGTGCCAGGAGGTTCCACGAGACCCAGATGATCACGAAGCCCGTCATGTAGATCAGGAACGTCGCGGTGCCCATGAAGCGAGCGAACTGCTCGGCGAACACTCCGAACGCGTCGGCGTTGATCGCCGGGCGCTTGACGAGCTGGCGCCTCGTGCTGCGCGGCGTGTCGAGCCGCGGGGTGCGTGGCTCAGCCATCCTTCACCCCCAGCGGCCCGCCGCCGCGCGGCATCCGGTCGCGCCAGTTGGTGGGCAGCATGTGGTCGAGGAGGTCGTCGACGGTGACCGCGCCCAGCAGGTGGCCGTTCTCGTCGACCACCGGCGCGGCGACGAGGTTGTAGGTGGCGAGGTGCGCTGCGACCTGGTCGATGGACGCCTCGGGACGCAGGGTCTCCATCGAGTCGTCGAGCGCGCCCGCGACCAGCGTGGAGGGGGGCTCCCGCAGCAGCCGCTGGATGTGGGCCACCCCGAGGAACCTCCCGGTCGGCGTCTCCAGTGGCTGGCGGCAGATGTAGACGAGGGCGGCGAGCGCGGGCGTGAGCTCGGGGTTGCGCACGTGGGCCAGGGCGTCGGCGATGGTGGCGTCGGGACCGAGGATGACCGGCTCGGGCGTCATCATGGCTCCGGCGGTGTCCTCCACGTAGGACATCAGCCGACGGACGTCCTCGGCCTCGTCGGGCTCCATCAGGTCGAGCAGGATCTCGGCGGTCTCGGGCGGCAGGTCCGCGATCAGGTCCGCGGCGTCGTCGGGCGACATCTCCTCGAGGACGTCGGCGGCCCGCTCGGAGTCGAGGGCCTCGAGGATCTGCACCTGGTCCTCCTCGGGCAGCTCCTCCAGCACGTCGGCCAGCCGCTCGTCGTCCAGGGCCGCGACGACGGCCTTGCGGCGCTCGTTGGGCAGGTCGTGCAGCATGCTCGCGGCGTCGGCCGGGCGCATCTCGTTGAGCGCGGCAGCGAGGTGCGTGGCGCCCTGGGCCTCCTCGCGTCCCACGAGGCCCTGCACGTCGCGCCACTCCACGACGTGGGTCTGCCCGCGACGGCGGAAGCCCTTCGCCGGCTCCTGCACGGCGACCCGGCACAGCACCCAGTCGCGGTTGCGGGCCTGCTCCATGGCGACGTCGTAGACGGTGCCGGTGATGCCCGAGCCGGTCATCACGACCGTGCGGTCGAGCATCTGGCCGATGACGAGCGTCTCGGTGGAGCGCTGCTCGAAGCGGCGCATGTTGAGCAACCCGGTCGTGTAGACCTGCCCGCTGTCGATGTTGGTGACCCGGGTCATCGGCACGAAGATCCGGCGGCGCCCGAAGACCTCGGCCACCATGCCGAGGACCCTCGGCTGGCTGGCCTCGGAGCGGATGGTGACGACGAGGTCGCGGACCTTGCCGACCTGGACGCCCCGGGGGTCGAAGATCGGCAGCCCGACGCCGCGGGCGGCATAGACGCGCGGCGGGGTGGTGCTCACGACCGCAACGCTAGTGCCCCCGCCGTGAGTCCCGAACCCTCCGCGCCGATTCGTCCTACACTCCGTGCATGAGGCTTCGACGAAGCGCGGCTGTCCTGCTCCTCCCGCTGGTCCTCCTGGCCGGGTGCGGCGGGGACGAGGCCACCAGCGCCGACGACCCGACGCCCACCGAGAGCGCCAGCCCCTCGCCCACCGAGGCGACGTCGGAGCCGCCCGAGGACGCCCCTCCGGCCAAGCCGCAGTGCAGCGAGGTCTGGGTCGACGGGCAGACCTTCCCCGAGCGCTACAAGGGCTGCCTCGACGGGGAGCGACTGGTCCAGGCCGAGTCCACCTACTGCGAGTTCGGCACCCGCCTCTTCTACTACGCCAACTCCTTCTACGCGGTGCCCAACGGTCCGGTGAACGAGACCGAGGGCGCCCTGGCCAAGGACCCGGCCTTCCAGAAGGCCATCAACAAGTGTGGTGGCTGACGCCTCCACGCGGTCCGGCGATCACCTGAAACTCCTGCCCCGGCTGTTACAGTCGGGAGCGTAGGCGTGGGGCGGCGACGTGCTCCCTCGCGCCACTTCTGGTCCGACTTCCCCGATCTTGCCGACCGACCCTGACCGCGCGACCCTGATCGCCGCGGCCGCCCTACCAGGGAGTGTGAACTCAGCGTGCGCCGTCTTTCCGCCGCCACCGTCCTCGCCACGAGCCTGACCATCGTCGTCAGCCTGCTCGGTGCGCTGCCCTCGACCGCCGCACCGACCCGGGCTGCCGCGCAGACCGTGGGGCAGGGCGCCTCGCTCACGCAGGCCTCCTCGGTCGCGGCCCAGCCGCGCAAGCGCAAGGGACCCAAACCGGCGCCGGACAAGTACACGCCGCCGGCCGGGGTGAAGTTCAACAACCCGCTCGCCGGCAAGGAGTCGCGCGGTCGCATCCGTCGTCACCTGATCCGCACGATCGACTCCGTGCCCGGTCGCGAGCAGATCCGGGTCGCGAGCTGGAACGTCAAGAGCACCGACATCCAGAACGCGCTGGCCCGTGCCCACGAGCGCGGCGTCTCGGTCCGGGTGATCATCGACCGCGGCAACGCCGGCCCGGCCAAGCCCAACCCGGGCTTCGACCGCATGGCCAACCGTCTGCGTGAGGGCCAGAAGAGCCGCATGGCGTCGCAGAAGAGCGGCACCCGCAAGTGCGTCAGCTCGTGCCGCTACTACTCCGGCATCGCCCACACCAAGTTCTTCATGTTCTCCCGGGCCGGCAAGGCCAGGAACGTCGTGATCTACGGCTCCAACAACGCCACCGACCTCGCGGCCCACTCGCAGTGGAACGACATGTTCACTGTGCGCGGCCAGGGCAACATCTACCAGGAGTTCCTCGGTGTCTTCGACCAGATGTACCTCGACAAGCCGGTCAAGCAGTCCTACCTGAGCTACCAGCACGGCTCGTTCACGTCGTACTTCTACCCGTTCAAGGGCAAGGGCACCCAGGACGACCCGCTGATGCGTGATCTCAACGACATCCGCTGCAAGGGCGCCACGGGCGGCACCGGCACCAACGGCCGCACCAAGATCCGCATCGCCCAGACCTCGATGCACGGGGACCGTGGCAAGAAGCTGGCCACCAAGCTGCGCGACATGTACGAGAACGGCTGCGACATCAAGATCGTCTACGCCGTCTTCGGCAACAACGTCCTCAAGATCCTGCGCAACACCAACCGCGGTCGCATCCCGATCCGCCAGATCGCGCAGGACTTCGACCTCGACGGTGTCTACGACAAGTATCTCCACATGAAGAACATGTCGGTCAGCGGCGTCTACAAGGGCAAGACCGACGCCAACGTCACCTGGAACGGCTCGGCCAACTGGACCCAGGTCGCCCTGGTCAGCGACGAGATCGTCATGCGCATCGTCGGACCGCGCATCCGCGCCCAGTACGCCAACTGGGTCGACTTCCTCTACGCCAACCCGCCGCGGTTCACCGGTGCCAAGGCGATCGCAGCCAGCACGGCGCGTCGCACGGCGATCGCGAGCGGCATCCGTCCCGAATCGGGCATCGAGGTCAACTGACGCCAGCGCGCATCCCGCAGATGGGGCGATCGCGCCCTTAGCGTGAGCGCGTGCGACGACCGGACCGGGCCCCCGTGGTCAGAGGAGCGCGCTGGCGCGCCCGCACGGTCCGGGTCGTCGCCCTGGTGCTGGCGGCCCTGCTGTCGGTCGGGGCGGTGGCGGTGGTCCTGCAGCAGGGATCGGCCCCCGGGCCGGTCCGACCGCCCGACCGCGCCCTCGGCGCCTCCACCGCGGCCGCTGTCGACCGGTGCGACGACACGCTGCTGATCACCGTCGACGGCGGGGGAGAGCAGGCCGTGGGCGCCGAGCGGCCCGGCCGCACCGTCGACGTCGTACGACGAGCGGTGCTGCGTCATGCCTCGGCCTCCGGTCGCACCGTGCGTGCCGTCGGTCTCGGGCTGGACAGCGAGCCGGCCGCTGCGCTGCTGGGCACCCGCACCCGCGTGGACAAGGCGCGGCGGGCCGTGTCCGCGGCCCGGGTCCGGGTCTGGCGCAAGCCCGTCGGCGCCGCGGTGACCCGCGCGGTAGCGGCCCTCGACCAGGCGGCGCTGGACTGCCCCGCCCAGCAGGTGCTGCTGTCGGGCTATGCGCAGGGCGCCGCGGTGGTGCACCGCGTGCTCGGCGTGCTGCGTGGACGCCCCGACGGACTCGCCCGGGTGGCCGGTGCGCTCCTGGTCTCCGACCCCGACCGTCGGCCCCGCAGCGTGGTGGCGCCGGTCGGCGCCCCCGCCGCGGGCTCCGGTCGCAGCGGGGTCTTCCCCCGCTTCCTGGAGGCCGTCGCCGACGTGCCGCCGCTCGCGCCGACCTTCACGGTCGTGAGCGTCTGCACCGCAGGTGACCTGGTCTGCGACCCGGTCGACAACCCGGTCAAGGACGCCCTGCGCCTGGCCCGGAGCTATCACCTCGGTGCCGGTGCCCGCCTGGTCCGCGCCGGCGCCCTGGCGCTCTGGCGCTCCGCGCGGCTGTGGCCGGTGCCCGACCCCGGCGTGCAGGTGGTCTCCGGCGAGGTGGGCGAGCCGCTGAGCCTCCAGCTGGCCGTCGACGTGCTCCCGGAGGCCGCATCCGGGTCCGAGTGGGCCGAGCCGCTGCAGCTGCCGCCGGGCTTCACGCTGTCGCCCGACGGCCTGCTCACCGGCACACCGACCGAGCAGGGCAGCTGGAACATCACCTACGTGGTCCGCGGCACCGATCCCCTCACCACCGACGTCCCCGGCGCCGTCGTCCTGACCGTGGCCTCGGCGGCGGTCGCCGTGAGCGCAGGGGGCCAGACGTCCTGCGAGACCCGCACCGACACCAGCGCCTGGTGCTGGGGACGCAACAACTTCGGCCAGCTCGGCAACGCCACCACGTCGAGCAGCGAGGTCCCGGTCGAGGTGGCCGGCAGCGACGGGTGGGCGACGGTGAGCACCAGCGGCTCCACCACCTGCGCCATCAGGACCGACCGCACCCTGTGGTGCTGGGGACTCAACAACATGGGACAGCTCGGCATCGGTCGCGGTGCACCGCGCACCACCCCCGTCCAGGTCGGCACCGGCAGCGTCTGGACCTCCGTCAGCACCAGCTGGTTCCACACGTGCGCCACCCGGGGCAACGGCAGCCTGTGGTGCTGGGGGAGCAACCTGCGCGGCCAGCTCGGTGACGGCACCTTCGACCGGCGCACCACCCCGACCCGGGTCGGGACCGACAGCGACTGGGCGAGCGTCACCACCGGCGGGTTCTCCACCTGCGGCATCCGTGCCGACGCCACGGCCTGGTGCTGGGGACAGAACGTCTTCGGCCAGGGGACCGGCGAGAACCAGTCGCCCCAGCCGAGCCCCTCCCGGGTCGCGGGGGAGCAGGCCTGGGCGCAGCTCAGCTCCGGCTGGGCGCACACCTGCGGCGTGACGCTCGAGGGCGCCGCGTGGTGCTGGGGCCTCAACAACAGGGGCCAGCTGGGCGATGGCACCAGGACGCTGCGACGCGTCGCCGTTCCGGTGAAGGGCGACCGCATCTGGACTAGTCTCTCGGTGGGAGACGCCACCTCGTGCGGCGTCGACAACACGGGTTCGGCCTGGTGCTGGGGGAGCAACACCTACTCCCAGCTCGGCAACGGTGTCCGGCAGCCCAGCACGCTGCCGGTCCTGGTCCGCAGCGACGAGCCCTGGTTGTCGATCGACGCGGGCTGGTTCCACGCCTGTGGGAGCCACGACGGCGGCGTCACCGCGTGCTGGGGCAACAACGAGCTGGGCCAGGTCGGCGACGGTTCGCTCACCGATCGACCGCTGCCGAAGGAGGTGCGATGAACGACGACGACGACGACCGCTCGTCCTCCGAGCGGCTCGGGGTCCTCGCCACCGTCGGTGGCGTGGTCGCGATCGTGCTGGTGGTCGTGGTGGCCAACCTGCTCGGGCGCTCCGATCCGGTCGACGAGCCCGCTCCGCAGGCCGCCGCCGTCCCCTCGTTTCCCCTGAGCACGAGCGCGGCCGACCTGGCCACCATGTCGCCCGAGGAGATCGCCTCGAGCGCCCTCGAGGAGCGCGGCGAGGTCGCCCAGGCCCTGCCCTCGGGTGCCAAGTCGCTGGCCAACGCCGCCGAGGCGCTCGCCGGGGACCAGCCCTTCGACTTCGTGCTCACCTCCTTCAACATCCTCGGCAGCCAGCACACCGCGCCGGGCGGCGCCGCCTCCGAGTACGCACCGGGCCGGATCCGCACCGAGTGGGCCGCGTCGCTGGTCGACGCCTACGGCTCGAGCGTGGTCGGGCTGCAGGAGATCCAGCGTGACCAGGTCGACGCCCTCGACCGTGCCCTCGGCGGCACCTGGGACTTCTGGCCCGGCGAGGCCCTCGGCGGCGGTGGCGTGCCCCAGTCGCTCATGTGGAGCTCGGCCGTCTGGACGCCCACCTTCCAGGGCTCGATCACCGTGCCCTTCATGGGTGGGACGCGTCCCCAGCCCGTCGTCCGGCTCCAGCACAACGAGACCGGTCGTGAGATCTACGTGCTCAACATCCACAACTCACCGCGCGACGCCCAGGGCCGCGAGCCCGAGCGTGACAAGGCGATGGCGATCGAGGCCGAGGCCGTCAACGAGCTCAAGAAGGACGGCATCCCGGTCTTCCTGGTCGGCGACTTCAACGAGCACGACGAAGCCTTCTGCTACTTCACGTCCCGCGCCGGGATGATCGCGGCCAACGGCGGCTCCAACTCCGGCGGCCGGTGCCTGGTGCCCCGCCCCAACCGTGTCGACTGGATCTTCGGCACTCCTGACATCGCGTTCTCGGGCTTCCTGCTCGACGAGGGTCCGGCGGTGCGTCGCATCACCGACCATGCCGTGCTCACGACCACCGTGTCGGTGCCGTAGCCTCGCCTGTCGTGGCTGGCCCGGACATCCGCGTCGACGACGCGGGACTGCACTTCCCAGGCGACTACGCCGGCTCCGGCGACGTGTCCTTCGACGGGCACGTCGCGTGGTCCTACACCGCGACCCCCCGCCCGGGTCGCGACGAGCAGCTCGTGGCCTGGCCGAAGCGGATGAAACGCTGGCTCAACGGCGACTCCGACGTGCGCGTCGTGGACGACGAGGAGGAGCTGTTCTCCGGCACCGTGAGCTTCGGCAGCGGCAAGGGTCGCGTGCGCTTCGTCGACAAGGCCGGCATCCCGGTGATGATCGACAAGTGGGGTCTGCTCCAGCGCCCGTTCTCCGGGCGCGACTCCAGCGTCGTCGAGCAGATGGTCGACATGACCGACCGGATCCTGGAGGTGATGGAGTCCGAGTGCGGCGTGCAGGGGTGGATCGCCTTCGGCACGCTGCTCGGCGCCGCCCGGGAGGGCAAGGTGATCGGTCACGACTCCGACATCGACCTGGCCTACCTCAGCGAGAAGCAGACCCCGGCCGAGATGGCCCTCGAGCTCTACGAGGTCGGGCGCGCGCTGCGCCGCCACGGGATGAGCGTGCTCAACAAGTCGGGCTCCTTCATCACCGTCGTGTGGACCTCGCCCGACGGCGGGATGGCCAGCATCGACGTCTACACCTGCTTCTACGTCGGCGACCTGCTGCACGAGACCGCCACGGTGCGTCAGCAGGTGCCGCGCTCGGCGATCCTGCCGCTGACCGAGCTCGAGTTCGAGGGCCGGATGCTCCCCGCCCCGGCCGACCCCGACGCGATGCTCGCCGTGTCCTACGGGCCCGGCTGGCGGGTGCCGGACCCGTCCTTCAAGCACGAGCCCGGCCCCGAGACCGTCCACCGCTTCGACGGTTGGTTCTCCTCGCTCATGCGTCAGCGCCGTGACTGGGAGCAGCACGTCGGCGACCTCGCCAAGGACCCCACGCACGGGACCTCCGAGTTCGTCGCCTGGGTCGCCGACCGGCTCCCCTCGGACGCCCGGGTGGTCGAGCTGGGCTCGGGTGCCGGCGACGACGCGCTGGCCCTGGCCGAGCGCGGTTGGGACGTCGTGGCCCTCGACTACTCGCGTCAGTCCCTGCGACGTCCCCAGCGCCTGGCGCGACGCGCGAAGCTGCCGGCGACCTTCGCCCACCTCAACCTCTACGACCTGCGCGACGTCCTGACGCGCGCGGCACTGATCGCTCGCGACCGGCGCCCCCACACCCTCTACGCCCGCGAGCTGCTCGAGACGCTCGAGCCCGACGGGCTGGAGAACTTCTGGCGCTTCGCGTCCATGACCATGCGCGCGGGCGGTGCTGCCTTCCTGGAGGGCCAGGCCCTGTCCCGCCGCGACGCCGGGGAGTGGCGTGCCAGCCACGGCGGCGGCAAGCGGCTGCCGCTCGATCCGCGCCTGGTCGAGGGCGAGGCCGTGCGGGCCGGGGGAGTCGTGGTCTACCGCGACGGATTCCTCGACGCCGCAGCAGCCGTTGCCGGGGGCGCTCCCGCCCGGTGGAGAATGGTCGTCGAGTGGCCGGCGATCGCCGGACCCTCCGGAGAGGACTCCCAGCAGTGACCCAGCGTCTCTACCTGCACGTCGGTGCGCCGAAGTCGGGCACCACCTACCTCCAGCAGGTGCTCGAGGCCAACCGGGCGCGCCTGGCGTCGGACGGCGTCCTCGTCGTCGGTGAGCGCCACCTCGACCGCATCCACGCCGCGATGGTCGTGCGCGAGGACCCCCGGCTCGACCACCTCCCCGAGCGGGCCCGCACCTCGTGGCGCCGGCTCGTCGAGCAGGTCACCGCCTGGCGCGGCGAGAGCGCTGTCCTGTCCTACGAGCTCTTCGCGGGCGCATCGGCCGAGCAGGTCGCCGCGGCCCTCGCCGACCTCGCCGGCATCGAGGTGCACGTCGTGATCACCGCCCGTGACCTCGGCTCCGCGGTCCCGTCGGCCTGGCAGGAGCGCCTCAAGTTCGCCCTCACCACGCCGCTGGAGCGCTGGAAGCCGCGCCCCGAGTCCGCCGGCGCCCGCGCCGAGTGGGGCTGGCGCACGATGGA
Organism: Nocardioides sp.; assembly: GCF_031397825.1. GTDB lineage: Bacteria > Actinomycetota > Actinomycetes > Propionibacteriales > Nocardioidaceae > Nocardioides. The sequence goes on along the minus strand of NZ_JANNML010000062.1, from coordinate 19,013 downwards.
CCCGGCCGGCGTCGCCGCCCGGTGGGGCGCCGGGCTGCCGCCCGAGCGGGTGCACGTCGTGACCGTCCCGCGCAGCGCGGCGGACGACCACGAGCTGTGGCGACGCTTCGCGGCGGCCTGCCGCATCGACGCACCCGGACTGCAGCTGGACGTCGAGCGCGCCAACGCCTCGCTGGGGCTGGTGGCGGCGGAGCTCCTCAGGCGGGTCAACGAGAAGGTGCGCGAGCCGATCACCGGCAACCGTGAGCAGGCGCGATGGCTGCGCGACACCCTGGCCCACGGGGTGCTGGTCGACCTCGACCGGGAGCCGATCGGGCTCACCGACCGGCAGTTCGCCGACGCCTCGTCCCGCTCGACCGAGGCGGTCGCCGCGTTGCGCGAGGCCGGCTACACCGTGCACGGGGACCTCGACGACATCGTCGCCACGCGTCGCGAGGCACGCACCCCCGGCCAGGCGACCGACACCGAGCTCCTCGCGGTCGCGGTCGAGGCGATCGTGCGGCTGCTCGAGCTCGTGCGTGAGCGCACCCTCGCCGGTGGTGCCGCAGTGTCGCCCGAGGCCGAGGAGGGCTCGCGCCTGGCCGTGCTGGGCAAGGGCGTCGTACGACGGGTCACTGCGCCGCGCGTCGACGCACGGGCCGAGGACCTCCGGGCCCGGGTGGCCGAGCTCGAGGCCGAGGTGGCGCGCAGCCGCGCCCTGCACCTGCGGGTCGCGGAGCTCACCGACGTCGTCACCGAGCTGCTGATGCCGCCCCGCTCGACCGACGGCCGGGTCGTCGCCAAGGCGCTCAACACCTATCGCAGCGAGTCGCTGTGAGGCTTCCCGTCAGGGTGCCCGGACGGCTCGACGGGGTCGTGCGCCGCGTCGCCGCCGGCACCGGTCTCGAGGAGGTCCTGCGCCTGCAGCGCCGGGTCGAGAGCCTCGAGGTCGCCGTCGCGGAGAACACCGCGCTCGCCGAGCCGCTCGAGGCCCAGGTGGCAGCCCTGGAGCAGGCGCTCGTCACGTCGCTCGAGCACCGCTCGCGACAGGTGAGGAAGCAATCCTGAGGGTGTGAAACTGGCCATAGGACGAATGGCTACCGCCCGGTAGCGTTCGCGCAGCACCTCACTGCTTCCAGCCCGGCACTACGAAGGAGCCAGACCATGGGTCGCCTCTGCGAGACCGACGGACTCACCGAAGACCAGACCGAGATCCTCAAGGCGGTCCGGCAGTTCGTCGACGAGAAGATCCTGCCGGTCGCGACCGAGCTGGAGCACGCCGACGAGTACCCCCAGGAGATCGTCGACGGGCTCAAGGAGCTGGGCATCTTCGGGCTGATGATCCCCGAGGAGTACGACGGCCTCGGCGAGTCGCTGCTGACCTACGCGCTGTGCGTCGAGGAGATCGCGCGCGGCTGGATGAGCGTCTCCGGTGTCATCAACACCCACTTCATCGTGGCCTACATGCTCATGCGTCACGGCACCGAGGAGCAGAAGCAGAAGTACCTGCCCCGCATGGCCACCGGCGAGGTGCGCGGCTCGTTCTCGATGTCGGAGCCGGGTCTCGGCTCGGACGTCGCGGCCATCAAGACCAAGGCCGTCAAGGGCGACGACGGTGACTACACCATCGACGGCCAGAAGATGTGGCTGACGAACGGTGGCTCCTCCACGCTGATCGCGGTGCTGGTCAAGACCGACGAGGGCGACGACTCGGTCTACAAGAACATGACGACCTTCCTGGTGGAGAAGGAGGCGGGCTTCGGCGAGACCGCTCCCGGCCTCACGATCCCGGGCAAGATCGACAAGATGGGCTACAAGGGCGTCGACACCACCGAGGCGATCTTCGAGGGCCACCAGATCTCGGCCGAGCAGATCCTCGGCGGCGAGGCCGGCAAGGGCTTCTACCAGATGATGGACGGCGTCGAGGTCGGCCGCGTCAACGTCGCCGCCCGCGCCTGCGGTATCGCCAACCGCGCCTTCGAGCTCGCGATCGCCTACGCCCAGACCCGCGAGACCTTCGGCAAGCAGATCGCCGACCACCAGGCGATCCTCTTCCGCCTCGCGGAGATGGCGACCAAGGTCGAGGCCTCGCACGCGATGATGGTCAAGGCGGCGCGTATCAAGGACGGCGGGGAGCGCAACGACGTCGAGGCCGGGATGGCCAAGTACCTCGCAGCGGAGTACTGCAACGAGGTCGTCCAGGACTCCTTCCGCATCCACGGCGGCTACGGCTACTCCAAGGAGTACGAGATCGAGCGCCTCTACCGCGAGGCCGCGTTCATGCTCATCGGTGAGGGCACGGCCGACATCCAGAAGATGATCATCGGTCGCAGCCTGCTCAAGGACTACAAGCTCAAGGCCTGAGTCCCGGCACCGTGGTCGACCTCGGGACGGCGCTGCGGCAGCAGGCGCAGGCGTGCGCGAGCCTCGGCTCGCCGATGTACGCCGACCTGCTGCCGCGCCTCGCCGACGACCTCGAGGCGGGTGGACCGACGGCCGCGGTGCTGGCGCCGTGGCTAGACGCCGCCGGTCCCGACGGGGTCGGCCTGCGGCTGCTCGGCAGCGTGCACCGCCTGGTGCTGGAGCGTCGCGCCGGTGGCCTGGGCGTGTTCTACCCCAGCGTCGGCGGCACCTGGTCGGCCGAGCCCGGGTGGGACGCCTTCCGCTCGTTGGTGGCCGACGCGCCGGACGCGGTCGCCGAGTGGCTCGACCGGCCGCCGCAGACCAACGAGGTCGGTCGCGCCACCGTGCTGATGGCCGGCCTCCTCGCACTGGGTCGCGAGCGTGGGCTGCCGGTCCGGCTCTTCGAGATCGGGTCGTCCGGCGGGCTCAACCTGCTGGCCGACCGGTTCCGCTACGTCGGCGCCGACGGCTCCTCGCTCGGCCCCGACGACAGCCCGGTGGTGCTCGACCCGGCCTGGACCGGCGTCGTACCCACGGGGGTCGTGCCGCGGATCGTCGAGCGGGTCGGCAGCGACGTGATGCCGATCGACGTCCGCTCCACCGAGGGGCGACTGGCCCTGACGGCGTACGTCTGGCCCGACCAGGTCCACCGCCACGAGCGGCTGCGCGGTGCCCTGGCCCTCGCCGAGCGCACGCCGTTCGTCGTACGACGGCAGGCGGCGTCGGCGTTCGTCGCGGACGTCGCGCTTGTCGAGGGCGCGACGACGGTGCTGTGGCACAGCGTGATGTGGCAGTACGTCGCGCGCGAGGAGCAGGCCGCGATCACGGCCCGGATCGCCGAGCTGGGCGCGCAGGCGACCGAGGCGGCACCCTTCGCCCACGTCTTCCTGGAGCCGACGCGCCGCACGCCGACGAGCGAGCACGAGTTCCTCGCGGTCGTGGAGTCGTGGCCCGGCGGGGAGCGCCGGATCCTCGGCACGTCGCGTGGTCACGGCGTGCCGACCCACGGCGAGTAGCCGGCCGACACCGCTAGCCTGCGTGCATGGCGAGCCGGGTGGTCCTGCACGTGGGGCTGATGAAGTCGGGCACCTCCTACGTCCAGCAGCGGCTCGAGGCCAACCGCGACCTCCTGCGCGAGCGCGGGGTGCTCCTGCCGGGGGAGCGGTGGCGCGACCAGGTGCTCGCCGTCAGCGACGTGCTGGGGCGCGAGCAGCTCGCGGGCAAGTCGGCCGGTCGGTGGGCCCGGCTGGTGGCCGAGGCGGAGGCGCATGACGGAGTCGTCGTGGTGAGCATGGAGTTCCTCGGCCCGGCGACGCCGGAGTCGATCGCGCAGGTGGTCGCGTCGTTCGCCCGCGTGCCGGTCGACGTGGTGGTGACGCTGCGCGACCTCGGACGCACGGTGCCCGCGATGTGGCAGGAGAGCCTGCAGAACGGCGGCACCCGGGCCTGGGGCGACTACGTGGGGCTGCTCGACGGCAAGCGCAAGCCTGCGCAGGCGTTCTGGCGGCAGCAGGGGATGGGGCGCATCGTCGACAACTGGGTGGCGGCCGTGGGCGCCGCGCACGTCGCGCTCGTGACGCTGCCACCGCCGGGGGCCGACCCCGGGCTGCTGTGGTCGCGGTTCTGCGAGGCGGCCGGCCTCGACGCGCTGGACGCGGCGCCCGTCGCGCCGGCCAACACGTCCCTGGACGCCGCGTCGGCGATGGTGCTGCGCGAGCTCAACCTGCTCCTGGAGCAGGACGGGATCGCGTCGGGCGACTACCACCGCCTGGTGAAGTTCGAGCTGGGCAAGCGTGCGCTCGCCGGCCGCACAGGCGAGTCGATCGGCTTCGACCCGCCCCGGTGGCTGCGTGAGCGGGCCGCCACGATCCGGGGACGGCTGGAGGCCTCGGGCGCGCGCGTGGTGGGGGACCTGGACGACCTGTCGCCGCGGGCCACGCCCGGCACCGACCCCGACGCGGTCCCGGCCACCGACCTCGCCGCGGCCGCCGTCGAGGCCCTGCGTGCCGTCGTACGGGAGCGGGCGGCTCAGCCGCCTCAGCCCACGACCACGTCAGAGACGGCGTAGCCGATCTCCTCGTCCATCATCTGCTCGTCCTGGTCGACGTAGACCGACGTCGGGTAGTCCTGGCCCTGCGGCCACTCGACGTCGATGCGCGCGGCCTCGGTGTCGTTGGCGGCGGCGATGATCTCGTCGATCGTGAGACGGCGGTAGTCGGGAGCCTCGGTGCCCTGGTCCACCCCGCGCCCGTCCTTCGTGTAGACCGCGGCGGTGACCTCGCCGTCGACCACGGTGATCCGCACGGGGGCTCCCACGTCGGCGCAGAAGCAGGACACCGAGAGCGTGTAGGCGTAGTCGGTCGGGGCGAAGTCGGGGTAGGTGCCCGTGGTCGGCTCGACCGTCGGGGTGGGCTCGACCGTCGGGGTGGGCTCGGCCGTCGGGGTGGGGTCGCTGGCGACGGGCGGAGCCTCCGAGCCGCACGCGGTGAGGACCAGGGCGGCGGCGAGCGGGGCGGCGAGCGAGAGCTTCATGCTGCTCGGACGTGGTGGCCCTGGTCCTGGTTGCACCCGTGCCGAAAGCCTGTCGACGGGTGCAGGTGCGAGGTGCGAGGGTGGAGGCACCACACGCTGTCCGCGACACCAGGAGGAACCATGACCGACTCCCCATCCGCGAACGACGACCTCAAGGCCAAGATGCGGGCTGCGCTGGACCGCAAGAACAACCGCGAGAAGGGCGTCCACCAGGACGGCCCGCTCGCGGAGAAGGCACACGGCAGCGAGGTCGTGGGTGGCGCCCCTAAGATGCATCGCCGGAAGGCGGGTGGGGGCGGGTCCTGATCGCCCCCGTCCCTGAGGACCACTGACCTGGAGGCGACGATGGCGGGCAACGACGTGAGCGACACCGGACGGCGGTCCCGGATGCGGACCGTCCTGGACGCCGACCAGACCATCGTCAAGCTCGACCGGACCGCCGACCGGCTCAACGAGACGCTGGACACCTTCGGCGGCCTGATCGCCGAGCTGACCGTGGCGCTGCGGGAGTTCAGCAGCTCCGTGGAGTCCTTCGACACCACGGTCGGCAACCTCCAGGGCGTCGTCGACAAGGCGGATGCCCTCGTCGGGCGGGCCGACGTGCTGCTCGGCCCGCTCGCCGCCACCGCCCAGATGGGCGACCAGCTCCGCACCCAGGCCGGCCAGGTGGCGGGCAGGGTCACCGGCCAAGCCACGGCGGCGGTCCTCAAGGGCGTCCAGGCCGGTCGGGGTCTCACCGGCCGCTGAGCCGCCCGCAGGCCGGGCAGGTGGCCGGGGCCCGTCGTACGCCTGCGAGGATGTGGCGTCTTTTCGTCGAGCATCCAGGAGTGGTGACGTTGCAGTTCGGTCGAAGCTATGAGGAGTTCGAGGTCGGTGCGACCTACCAGCACTGGCCCGGCAAGACGGTCACCGAGTTCGACGACCACATGTTCTGCCTGCTCACCATGAACCACCACCCGCTGCACCTCGACACCAACTACGCCGAGGAGACCACGCAGTTCGGCAAGAACGTGGTGGTGGGCAACTACGTCTACTCGATCCTGCTCGGCATGTCCGTCGCGGACATCTCCGGCAAGGCCATCGCCAACCTCGAGGTCGAGTCGCTGCGCCACGTCGCACCGACCTTCCACGGCGACACGCTCTACGGCGAGACCACCGTGCTGGACAAGACCGAGAGCAAGAGCAAGGACGACCGCGGCGTCGTCTACGTCGAGACCATCGGCTACAACCAGGACGGCAAGATCGTGTGCATCTTCCGCCGCAAGGTGATGGTGCCCAAGAACTCCTACCTCACCGAGCGCGGCGGCGAGCAGCCCGGCCGTCCCGTGCCGCAGCCGGACAAGAACTGGCCCGGGCCTGCGGCTGGGTGAGTGCATGAGCACCCGGTCGCCCGGGGGCTCATGCAGGGCTCACCGCTTCGCGGCCACCACCGAGCCGACCCCCGCGAGCAGCACCATCATCAGGAGCAGAGACGGGGCGAGCTCGGAGATGTCCCAGCGGTCCTGGTAGTCCGGCAGCCGGGTGGTCAGGCTGATGAACACCAGCCCTGGCTGAGGAAGGCGACCGCGACGGCGAGCCGCGACGCGCGCAGCTCCACCGGCCGGTCGTGACACGAGTCGCACCGAAACCGGTGCCGCACGTCCTCGACTGCGCGAGTATTCGCAGGACGAAACGAGGAGACACACATGGCTCGCACCGGCCAGCAGATGCGCATGCGCACCGCCAAGGCGATGGCTCGCGGAGGGTCGGCCAACCGCTCGGCCAACGCGCCGAAGTCGGACCTGGGCGACAAGCTGCGCTACCGCTTCGACAACTCGATGTCGCGCGGCACCCCGGCCCTGATCGCCTGGCTGAGCGTGGCCACGCTCGTCCTGATCGTGGTCTTCTCGGTGTTCGTGTCGCTGCTGGGGCTGCGCCCCGAGGCCGACGGGGTGCCCGACGGCTTCCTGCACGAGATGTTCTACAGCCTGCTGCACGCCCTCGACCCGGGCACGATCGGTGGTGACGACCCCAGCTCCTGGCGCTTCGTGCTGACCATGCTGGCGCTGACGATCGCCGGTCTCTTCATCGTCAGCGCGCTCATCGGTGTCATCGCCGCGGGCATCGACACCAAGCTGGCCGACCTGCGCCGGGGCCGCTCGATCGTCCTGGAGCGCGACCACACCGTGATCCTGGGCTGGTCGGACTCGATCTACACGATCATCAGCGAGCTCACCATCGCCAACGAGAGCCGCACCAAGCCGGTCATCGTGATCCTGGCCGACCGCGACAAGGTCGACATGGAGGACGAGGTCAAGGCGAAGGTGCCCGACCTCAGGGGCACCCGGGTCATCTGCCGCTCCGGCTCCCCGATGGACATCGACGACCTGCTGCTCAGCAGCCACACCAGCGCCCGCTCGGTGATCCTCCTGGCGCCCGAGTCGGAGGACCCCGACAGCGAGGTCATCAAGACCCTGCTGGCCCTGACCCACGGCGGCGAGGGCGGGCCCACCATCGTGGCCGAGATCCGCAACCCCACCAACCTCGAGGCCGCGCGCCTGGTCGGCGCCGACCGGACGGTCCTGCTCGACATCCGCGAGACGGTCGCCAAGCTGGTCGTGCAGACCTCGCGGCAGTCCGGTGCCGCCGCGGTCTACACCGAGCTGTTCGACTACGACGGCGACGAGATCTACTTCCTCGAGCAGCACGGCCTCGCCGACCTGACGTACGCCGAGGCGTTGCTGGCCTTCGAGAAGGCCTCGGTCATCGGCCTGGTCCAGGACGGTGTGCCGACGCTCAACCCGCCGGGCGACACCCGGGTCGGCAACAGCACGCTCGTGGTCGTCGCCGCCGACGACGAGGGCCTCGACCACCAGAGCCGGGCGGCCACGCAGCCCGACCTCGGCGCCCTCGGCACCCAGGCCGAGACCGAGGAGCACCCCACCCAGGCGGTCCTGATCGGGTGGAACGAGCGGGCGCCGATCATCCTGCGCGAGCTCGACTACTACGCCCCTCCGGGCTCGACGCTGACCGTGGTGACGTCGTTCGGCCAACCGCTGGTCCCCGTCCTGGACAACCTCGCGGTCACCGTCGTCGCGGCCTCGACGACCGACCGGGCGACCCTCGAGAGCCACGTCGTGCCGGGTCTCGACCAGGTCATCGTGCTCTGCTACTCCGACCACCTGGCCGTGCAGGCCGCCGACGCGCGCACCCTGGTCACCCTGCTGCACGTGCGCGACATCCTCAGCCGCATGGACTCCTTCACCCCGGTGGTGAGCGAGATGCTGGACGACCGCAACCGGGTGCTCGCACAGGTGGCCCACGTCGACGACGTGGTCGTCAGCGGCGAGATCGTGAGCCTGCTGGTCACCCAGCTCTCCGAGGACCGTCGGCTCGAAGCGGTCTTCGGCCAGCTGCTCGGCGAGGAGGGCAGCGAGATCTACCTGCGCCCGGCCGAGTGGTACGTCCAGCCCGGTCGCGAGGTCAGCTACGCCACCGTGATCGCCGGGGCCGCAGCCCGGGGGGAGACCGCGATCGGCTACAAGTCCGAGTTGCTCGCGGGCGACGACGTCGCCGGCTTCGGCGTGGTCGTCAACCCGGCCAAGTCCCGCACCTTCGACGTGGTGCCGGGTGACCGGGTGGTCGTGCTCGCCGAGGGGTGACCCAGGATGGTGGTCATGAGTGAGCACGCAGAGCTCTGGCTGGTCCGGCACGGCCCCACCGAGTGGAGCGAGAACGGCCGCCACACCTCCGTCACCGACCTGCCCCTGCTGCCCCACGGCGAGGAGCTCGCCCGTGAGCTCGCCCCGCGGCTGACGGGGGCGTCGTCGGCGACCCCCTTCGCGCAGGTGCTGACCAGCCCACGACGCCGTGCCCGTCGTACGGCGGCCCTCGCGGGGTTCGCCCACGCCGAGGTCGACGACGACCTGGTGGAGTGGGCCTACGGCGACTACGAGGGCATCACCACCCCCCAGATCCGCGAGTCCGTCCCGGGCTGGACGGTCTGGACCGGTGGCTGCCCCGGGGGCGAGAGTCCCGACGAGGTCGGCGCCCGACTCGACCGTGTCGTCGGGCGGGCCCGGCGGGCGAGCGGTGCGACGCTGGTCTTCGCCCACGGCCACTCGTTGCGGGTGCTCACGGCGCGTTGGCTGGGGCTGCCGGTGCAGGACGGTCGGCTCTTCCGGCTCGACACCGCCACGGTCTCGGTCCTGGGCTACGAGCGCGAGAGCCCGGTGGTCCTGAGGTGGAACTCTTGACGGGGCTGTCCGCACCCGTGACCGTGGGCGCATGTCCCTGACCGCCGGCTGCCCGCGCTGCCCCACCCCGATCGCCCAGGTCGACGAGCGGTGGAGCTGTCCCGAGCACGGTGACGTGGCACCGTTGTGGCGTCCGGCCGAGGCGTCGTACGACGCGTTCGCCGACCACCTGCGCGCCTCGATCGGTTTCCCCACCCTGATCCCGTGGCCGGTGCCGCCGGCCTGGAGCGTCACCGACTTCGCCGTCGTGGGGGCTGACCCCGAACGGGCGCGCGCCACGATGATCGCCTGCTCCGGCGCCAGCGAGCTCGACGGGCCGGTCGACCTGATCATCCTCAGCGAGGAGGCCGGCGTCGGCCTCGGCGCACGCATCGCGGGGACCCACCACGACGACCCCGGCAGCGAGATCAGCTCCGGGTCGCCGATGGCCAAGGTGCGCATCGACAGCCAGGCCGTCCCCCTCTGGGCGGTCTCGACGAGCAACGCGTCATCGGAGTGGGACCGGTCGGTCATGGCAGGCGAGGCCTCCGGCCGGTGGTTGTGGCTGATCTTCCACCCGGCGTCGGCGATGCTGCTGCTGCGCGACGACTGGATCCTGCGCGACCTCTCCGAGGTCGGCCCCCAGCTGCTCGAGCTGCCCTTCGGTGGTCCTGCGCCGCTCTGGTGACCGGCGTCATGCTCGCGCTGAATCAGCGGGTGGGGGTGGCGAGGCCTAGCCTTGCCTGGTGCGCATCGACCTCCACACCCACTCCCGGGCGAGCGACGGGACCGAGACGCCCGGCGACCTCGTCCGTGCGGCGGGTGCGGCCGGCCTGGACGTCGTGGCGATCACCGACCACGACACGGCCACCGGCTGGGACGAGGCGGCGCAGGCCGCGGCCGAGGTCGGCATCGAGCTCGTGCGCGGCATGGAGATCAGCACCAGGCACCAGGGGGCCGGCGTTCACCTGCTCGCCTACCTGCCCGATCACACCCACCCGGGCCTCGACGCCGCGCTCGACAAGATCCTCGACGGGCGCACCTCGCGGGTGCCGGCCATGCTCGACAAGCTGCGTGAGCACGGCATCGCCATCGACATCACCGACGTCCGACGCGTGGCCGACGGCACCGCCGCGACCGGGCGGCCCCACGTCGCTGACGCGCTGGTCGAGCTCGGCGCCGTCGCTGATCGCGGCGAGGCCTTCCGCACGCTGCTCAACCCGGGACGACCGGCCTACGTCGACCGCTACGCCGCCTCGCTCGTCGACGTGATCCGCGCCGTCACCGATGCCGGCGGGGTGAGTGTCATCGCCCACCCGTGGGGCCGTCACGCGTCGGGTGAGCCGGGGGAGGAGACGCTCGCGGGGCTCGTCGAGGTGGGCCTGGCCGGCATCGAGGTCGATCACCAGGACCACGACGCCGACGACCGGGAGCGGCTGCGCGCCATCGGACGCAACCTGGGGCTGGTCATGACCGGCTCCAGCGACTACCACGGGCTCGGCAAGGTGGACCACGACCTGGGCTGCAACACCACCTCGCCCGACCACTACGAACGGCTGCTCGACCTGGCAGCCGCTGCCGCCGCGCGCTCGGGGCGCCCCACCCCGGAGGTCCTGCGCCCGTGAGCTCGATCCTCGACACGGTCCTTCTCGTCGAGGTCTTCGTGACGCTCTTCGTGATCATGGACCCGGTCGGCACGGTGCCGATCTTCCTGTCGCTGACCAGTGGCCGCTCGGCCGCGACCGCCCGCAGGGCGGCATGGCAGGCCGTGGCGGTGTCGTTCTTCGTGATCACGCTCTTCGCGTTCTTCGGCCAGCAGATCCTGCAGTACCTCCACATCTCGCTGCCTGCGCTCCAGTGCGCCGGCGGCCTCCTGCTGCTGCTCGTGGCGCTCGAGCTGCTGACCGGCAACGAGAAGGAGCCGACCGCTCAGGCCGGAGCCAACGTCGCGCTCGTCCCCCTCGGCACCCCGCTGCTCGCCGGGCCCGGCGCCATCGTCGCCACCATGCTCTTCAGCCGCGACGTCGACAGCGGGGCGTCCTTCGTCGCGGTGGCGCTCGGCGTCATCCTCGTGCACGTCAGCCTGTGGCTGGCGATGCGCTACTCGCTGCCGATCCTGCGGGTCATCCGCGAGAGCGGCGTCCTGCTCGTCACCCGCATCGCCGGGCTGCTGCTCTCGGCCATCGCCGTGCAGCTCGTCGCCGACGCGGTCCGGGCGTTCATCGCCGGGGAGGGCTAGCTTCGGGCCGCTCCGGGGTTGGTGGCAAGCCAGGGCAGGTCTCCGGAAATGGCACCCCTCTGTGTCACGGATACTGGGCACCGTGAAGCCGTACCGCACCAGGTTCATGGCCGAGGTCGGATGCGACTTCGCGCTGTGGGGCGACCCTAGACACCCATGCCCCGTCAACGGTGAGCACGACGCGGACGACCTCGAGCGCGTCCTGCCCATCTCGGAGGACCTTCGCGCCCGAATTCTTGACTGGGCAGACCGCTTCCGTCGACACGACACCTGAGCCGAGAGCTCCAACGCGAGCTCGGCTCGGCCTACACGGTCCACTACCACTTCACCTCCGCTGGGGCTCGCGAGCGCTGGCTCCCTGCCATCTCAGACGAGCCATGCCCCGGTTGGACCGCCTCCTGAAGCACGCGTGGGCCGCAATGTCTGACGGATCCTGAAGGGACCGGCCGCGACCTTCCGGGTCCGACGTCGATGACCGCACTGTCGAGATCCGCCCGCTTCTGGCTCCTGGCGGGCTCTCCCTCCACGCTCCTCACGCCGGGGACGGCGCTCGAAAGCGCATCAGTACGTGGGGCTACGCACCAGCAGGAGTGCCTTCCCGCGCACTCGTGAGAGGGGGCCACGTGGACCCCTCTCACAAGCGTGGGACGACGGTCCGCTCAGGGGGTGGTCAGGATGACCTCGCGCGTCCCGCCCTACTTGCGACCCAGCGACTGCAGCCCCTGAAGGGCACGGCTCGGGACGAGTCGGGTCAGCGTCGTGATGGCCTTGTACTGCGCGCCGGGGATCGAGTAGACCCGTCCCTTGTCGTAGTCGCTCAGTGCCTTGGACACCAGGAAGTCCACGTCCAGCCACAGGAACTCCGGCGCGGAGTCGCGGCCGACGTGCATCCGCTCGTGGAACTCGGTCTTGGTGAAGCCGGGGCACAACGACATCACGGTGACGCCCTGGGGGCGGTACTCGTGGGCGGCCCACTCGCTGAAGCTGTTGACCCAGGCCTTGGCAGCCGAGTAGGTGCCGCGGGGGAGGAAGGCCGCCACCGACGAGACGTTGATGACGCCGCCGTGGCCGCGCTCGGCCATCGGGCCGAGGGCGGCGTGGGTGAGCCGGAGGACCGCGGTGACGAGGACCTCGAGCATCTCGGTCTCGGTGTCGGCGGAGTTGTCGAGGAAGCGCTCCTTGAGCCCGAAGCCGGCGTTGTTGACCAGCAGCTCGACGGGCCGTGCCGGGTCGGCCAGCCGGGCCTCGACGGTCGCCAGCTGGGCCCGGTCGGCGAGGTCGGCCCGCAGCACCTCGACCTGCACGCCGTGGGCCGCACTGAGCTCGGCGGCGACGGCCTCCAGGCGCGACGCGTCGCGCGCGACGAGGACCAGGTCGTGACCTCGACGGGCGAGGTGCTGGGCGAAGGAGTGGCCGATACCGGCGGTGGCGCCGGTCACGAGGGCGGTGCGGGTGCTCGACATGAGCCAAGTGAAACAGGTGGGATCCCCACCCTCGCGAGGGAGTCCGGCATGATGGACCCTGATGAGCACGAAGCGCACGACCCTCGCGATCGCCAACCAGAAGGGTGGCGTCGCCAAGACGACGTCGGTGGCCTCGATCGGTGCCGCCCTGGCCGAGCTGGGCCACTCCGTCCTGCTGGTCGACCTCGACCCCCAGGCGTGCCTCACCTTCTCCCTCGGCATCGACCCCGAGGACCTCGAGCTGTCGGTCCACCACGTGCTCACCAAGGGGCTCGACCCCACCGAGGTGATCATCGCGACCGAGGACGGCGTCGACCTGCTGCCGGCCACCATCGAGCTCGCGCGCGCCGAGGCCGACCTGCTGACCCGCACCGGTCGCGAGCAGGTGCTCCGCGCCGTGGTCGAGGACCTCGAGGCCAAGGGCACCCACTACGACTGGATCCTGCTCGACTGCCCGCCCTCGCTCGGCGTGCTGACGGTCGCGGCGCTCACGGCCGCCGACGGCGTGCTGATCCCGCTCCAGTGCGAGACCTTGTCCCACCGCGGTGTGGGGCAGCTGCTCGACACCGTCCACGACGTACGCCGCTTCACCAACCGCGGCCTCGAGGTCTGGGGCGTGCTCCCGACGCTCTACGACGGCCGCACCACCCACTCCCGCACCGTCCTCGAGACCATCTCGGAGACCTACGAGCTGGACGTCGTCGAGCCCCCGATCCCCAAGACCATCAAGTTCGCCGAAGCGCCCGCCGCCGGTCGGTCGATCCTCGCCACGAGCCGCACGAGCAAGGGTGCCCAGGCCTACCGCGCCGTCGCCGCCAACCTCGTGACCCGGGCCGGCCGAGGCTGAGCCGGTGGGCAAGCACCGCGCCGAGGTCCGGCCACGCTACGGCCGGCTCGCCGTCCTGGGTTCCTCGCTCGCCGTCACGGTGATCGCGGTCCTCGGCGGCACCGGTGCCCTGCCCCAGTCGGCCGACCCCGCCCGGGCGTCGGTCAGCGCGGACCGCGACGTGGCCGACACCTCGCCGCAGCAGTCGTACGACGAGCCCTCGGGGAGCCCCCTCGACCCGGCCGCCTCGTCGGACGAGGTCGACCCGGCAGCTGCCATCGAGCTCGCCAAGGTCGCGCGTCAGGCCGACACGACGCTGCCGGCCGACTCCGGCGAGGGGCGTCGAGTGGTGTTCAGCGAGGGACGGCAGCGGGTCTGGCTGGTCGAGGAGGGCGGCGAGGTGGCGAAGACCTACCTGGTGTCCGGCAGCATCTACGACAACCTCGAGCCCGGCACCTTCGAGGTCTACTCCCGCTCCGAGGACGCGGTCGGGATCGACGACTCGGGGACGATGAAGTACTTCGTCCGCTTCACCCAGGGCGACACCGGTGCCGCGATCGGCTTCCACGACATCCCGGTGCTCGACGGCGAGCGGATCCAGGGCTTCGACGAGCTCGGCACCCCGCTGTCGCACGGTTGCATCAGGCAGCGCCGGTCCGACGCGATCGCGCTCTGGGACTTCGCGCCCCTCGGCACGACCGTCGTCGTCACCGCCTGAGCGACCGCGTCGGCAGCGCCTTCAGCGGGGGAGCGTCGGCTCGGGCCGCTCGTAGTCGGACGGCTCGCTCTCGATCATGTAGTTGGGGTCCTCGCCGATGCGCTGGACCATCAGGTCGAGCCATGCCTGGTCGCCGGTCTCGATGTCGCGCTCGGAGAGCTGGTCGCGCAGGTAGGCGACCAGGTCGGTCTCGCCGGCCGACTTCGCGACCGACGTCGCGTCGACAGCGGCCTGCAGGTTGGCGTCGTACGTGGCCATGCTCGTGCTCCTGACGTGAGGGGGAAGCGCCGAGCCTAGCCAGGGGTCTCAGGCCGGCTGCGGGGTGGTCCCGGCGTCGCCGCCGGAGCCGCCGGAGCCGCCGCGACGACGACGGCTGCGGGTGCGACCGGCGCCCTCGCTGCTGCCATCGGTCCTGGTGGTGCTGGCGGTGCTGGTCTGCGGGGCGCTGTCGCCCGACGTGCTGCCGGCGCCACCGCTGCGGGTGCGGCTGCGGTTGCGGTTGCGCTCGGGACGGTCGCCGCCCGACTCGCTCCGACGGCGGTCGCCGCCACGGTCGCCCCGGTCGCCCCGGTCCTCGCGGGGCTTGCGCTCCACCGGGGCGGGGTCGACGATGCGGCCCTTCGTTCCCGGGGCGATGCCCTGGTCGTGGTAGAGGTGCTCGGAGGTGGAGTAGGTCTCCTGCGGCTCGTCGAAGGGCAGGTCGAGGGTCTTGTTGATGACCTTCCACCGGGTGATGTCGGCCCAGTCGACGAAGGTGATCGCGATGCCCGAGGCACCCGCGCGGCCGGTGCGGCCGATGCGGTGGACGTAGGTCTTGTCGTCCTCGGGGCAGGTGTAGTTGATGACGTGGGAGACGCCGGCGACGTCGATGCCGCGGGCGGCGACGTCGGTCGCGACGAGCACGCGGATCTTGTCCTCGCGGAACTTCGCGAGCGCCTTCTCACGGGCGATCTGGGCCATGTCGCCGTGCAGGGGGCTGGCGCTGAAGCCGCGCTCGGCGAGGTCGTCGGCGACACGCTGGGCCTGACGCTTGGTGCGGGTGAAGACGATGATCTTGCCGGCGTCCTCGGCCTGCAGGACGCGGCCGATGATCTCGGGCTTGTCGAGGTCGTGGGCCTGGTAGATGAACTGCGCGGTCGCGGGCACCATCGTGGTGTCGTAGGACGACTCGGCGCGGATGTTCATCGGGTGACGCATGTGGGTGCGGGCCAGGGCGACGATCGCGGCCGGCATCGTCGCCGAGAAGAGCATCGTCTGACGCGTCTCGGGGGTCATCTTCAGCAGTCGCTCGACGTCGGGCAGGAAGCCCAGGTCGAGCATCTCGTCGGCCTCGTCGAGCACCAGCGCGTGCACGTGGGAGAGGTCGAGCGCCTTGCGGTTGGCCAGGTCGATGAGGCGACCGGGGGTGCCGACCACGATGTCGACGCCGGTCTCCAGAGCGTCGAGCTGGGTGTCGTAGCCGACGCCGCCGTAGACGGTCAGCACGCGCAGGCCGAGGTCCTTGCTGGCGAGGTGGAGGTCGTTGGAGACCTGGAGTGCGAGCTCACGGGTCGGGGCGACGATCAGCGCCTGCGGCTTGCCCTGCGGCAGGTCGGCGTAGGCGGGGTCGGTGGAGACGACGCTGCGCTGGAGGACGGGGATGCCGAAGGCCAGCGTCTTGCCGGTGCCCGTGCGGGCCTGGCCGATCAGGTCGGTGCCCATGAGGGCGACCGACAGGGTCATCTCCTGGATGGCGAACGGGGTGGTGATGCCGGCGCGCTCGAGGGCGTCGCAGATGAGGGGCAGGACGCCCAGCTCACGGAAGGTCGTGGTCACGGGTGCTATCGCTTTCGCAGTGGTTCAGCCGGTCAGCCGAAACAGAAGTCGGATGCGGCAGATTCACACTCGGCCGCGCACATACGGGCCGCCGACGGCGGCAACAGTGACCCTCAGTCTATCGGTAGGGTGCGGCCATGCCCGCATCTTCGTCCGACGACGCCCCGGTCGCCTTCGCCGACCCTGTCTACCGCGAGGCCGTGGTCGACCTGCTGGCCGTGATCGCGTATGGCGAGATCACCGCCTTCGAGCGGCTCGCGGAGGACGCCAAGCTGGCCCCGACGCTCGAGGACAAGGTGGCGCTCGCGGCGATGGCCTCCGCCGAGCTGGACAAGGTCGGCCCGCTGCGCGACCGCATCACCGAGCTCGGCGGGGAGCCCTTCGCGGCGATGGCGCCGTTCCGCTCCGCGGTCGACCTCTTCCACGCCCACACCGCCCCCGCCGACTGGTCGGAGGGACTCGTGAAGGCCTACGTCGGCGACGGGCTGGCCAACGACTTCTACCGCGAGATCGCTGCCTACCTCGACCCCGACACCCGCGACCTGGTCGTGTCCTCGGTCGACACCGCCGGCAACTCGGCGTTCGTCGTCGAGAAGGTCCGTGAGGCCATCGCCGCCGACCACCGCCTCGGCGGCCGGCTCGCGCTCTGGGGCCGCAGGCTGATGGGGGAGGCCCTCACCCAGGCCCAGAGGGTCGCCGCCGAGCGGGATGCCCTCACCGCGCTGCTGGCCGGCGGCGTCGACCGCCCCGGTCTCGACCTCGCCGCGATCGGGCGGATGTTCACCCGGCTCACCGAGCGGCACGCCGAGCGCATGGCCGAGCTGGGCCTCGACAGCTAGTTCAACCGGAGATCTCGGTCGTCAACGACATCGACGTGTAGCCGTCGACGGGCTCGAACCCGAGCTCCCGGTACAAGGCCAGAGCTCCCGTGTTGTCGGCCTCCGTGGTCAAGGCGAGTCGCAGCGCCCCCTCGGCCGCAGCCACATCCCGCACGTGGACCAGCAGCGCACGGCCGATGCCTGCGCGACGGTGGTGATCCATGACATAGAGGTCCCGGAGCTGCCAGAAGTGCCCGAGCCGCACGGAGGCGGGGGTCGGTGCGACGAGCGCCATGCCGCCGGGCTCGCCGTGGCGGTGTGCGAGGAAGCCACGAAGACCCCCACCGGCGAGCTGGGAGCCCAACCAGTCCTGGACCTCAGCCGCGTCTTCTGCCGATTGTCCGTAGTGCCGTCGGTACCCCTGGAACAAGGCCACCAGGTCGGGGAACCCCGGAGACGCAGCGCGGACCTCCGCGATCTCCAGCCGGGTGCTCATCTGCTCGCTCCGCTCGCCGCTCGACCAGCGGATCCTCGGGCTAGGAGCGGAAGCCCACGTGGCCGGCGACGCCGCCACCGATCTCGATGTAGGTGATCTTGGAGCCGGGGACGATGGTCTTGCGGCCCTTGGTGTCGGTCAGGGTGAAGACGCCGTCACCCTTGAGCGCCTCTGCGGCGACCTTCTCGACCGCGTCGGCGGTCTCGTCGGTCTCCACGACCAGCTCTCGCGAGGCGTACTGGACGCCGATCTTGACCTCCACAGGTCGTCTCCTTCGGTTCGGGTGGTGCTCAGTGTTCGTCGGTCTTGGGATAGCCGCGGATGCCGCGCCAGGCCAAGGCTGACACAAGGGCGGCTGCCTCGGAGCGGGAGATGCCCCCGGCCTCGCTCAGCCAGAACCGCGCGCTCACCTGCGCCATGCCCACGAGGGAGACCGCGAGCAGCCGCGACGCCGTCTCGGGCAGGCCCGTGTCGTCGGCGATGACGTGCGCGATCAGGGCGGCGCACTCGGTGGTGACCCGCTCGACGTGCTCACGGACGGCGGGCTCGTTGGTGAGGTCGGACTCGAAGACCAGCCGGAACGCACCGGAGTCGTTGGCGACGTACTCGAAGAAGGCGTCCATGGTGGCGCCGACGCGCAGCTTGTTGTCCTGCGTCATGGCGAGGGCGACGCGGCAGTTCTCGATGATCTGGTCGCAGGAGGTGTCCAGCAGCGCGAGGTAGAGCTCGAGCTTGCCGGGGAAGTGCTGGTAGAGCACCGGCTTGGAGACCCCCGCCCGCTCGGCGATGTCGTCCATCGCGGCGGCGTGGTAGCCCTGGGCGACGAAGATCTCCAGCGCGGAGGACAAGAGCTGGGCGCGGCGCTCACGGCGCGGCATGCGGGCACCCCGCGGGCGCGCACCCCCGACGTCGTACTGACCTGCGCTCACCGTGTGCTCCTCGCTGCCGGGACCGGGCCCGATCGGGGTCCCTGACCATTGCGGCTGCGAGCCTACTCGCTGGTCACCTGGTCCGGATGACGGGACGCGGCGCGGTCGCCGGGGCCGCGACGGGGAACATGAGGGACGGCCATCGTGTTGTCGCAGGTGTTGCACCCAGAGCAACCCGAGCACCACCCCCACCGTTTCGAGGAGTACGCCGTGAGTTTTCCCGCGCTGGTCGAGCCCGCCGACGAGCTGACCATCGACGAGGTACGTCGTTACAGCCGCCACCTGATCATCCCCGACGTGGGCATGACCGGGCAGAAGCGGCTCAAGAACGCCAAGGTGCTGGTCATCGGCGCCGGTGGCCTCGGCAGCCCCGCGCTCCTCTACCTCGCCGCCGCCGGTGTCGGCACCCTCGGCATCGCGGAGTTCGACGAGGTCGACGAGTCCAACCTGCAGCGCCAGATCATCCACACGCAGTCCGACATCGGGAAGTCCAAGGCGGTCTCCGCGAAGGAGTCCATCGCCGAGGCCAACCCCTACGTCACCGTGGTGCTGCACGAGGAGCGCCTCGACAACGACAACGT
>NZ_JANNML010000032.1:0-30258 GCF_031397825.1 Nocardioides sp. | reverse complement strand
GTCTTGATGACCTCGCCCTTGACGAAGATCTGGCCCTTGCCGTTGCCCGAGGCGACACCGAGGTCGGCCTCGCGGGCCTCCCCGGGGCCGTTGACGACGCAGCCCATGACGGCCACGCGCAGCGGGACCTCCATGCCCTCGAGGCCGGCGGTGACCTGCTCGGCCAGGGTGTAGACGTCGACCTGGGCGCGACCGCAGCTGGGGCAGGACACGATCTCGAGCTTGCGCGGCTTGAGGTTGAGCGACTGCAGGATCTGGTTGCCGACCTTGACCTCCTCGACCGGAGGGGCCGAGAGCGAGACGCGGATCGTGTCGCCGATGCCCTTGGACAGCAGCGCGCCGAAGGCGGTCGCGGACTTGATGGTGCCCTGGAACGCCGGGCCCGCCTCGGTGACCCCGAGGTGCAGGGGCCAGTCGCCGCGCTCGGAGAGCATCTCGTAGGCCTTGACCATGACGACCGGGTCGTTGTGCTTGACCGAGATCTTGAAGTCGTGGAAGTCGTGCTCCTCGAACAGCCCGGCCTCCCAGACGGCCGACTCGACGAGAGCCTCGGGAGTGGCCTTGCCGTACTTCTCCAGCAGCCGCGGATCGAGCGAGCCGGCGTTGACGCCGATCCGGATCGAGGTGCCGCGGTCCTTGGCGGCCTGGGCGATCTGCTTGACCTGGTCATCGAACTTGCGGATGTTGCCCGGGTTGACCCGGACCGCCGCACAGCCGGCGTCGATGGCGGCGTAGACGTACTTGGGCTGGAAGTGGATGTCGGCGATGACCGGGATCTGCGAGTGCTGGGCGATCTCCGCGAGCGCCTCGGCGTCGTCCTGGCTGGGGCATGCGACGCGCACGATGTCGCACCCGGTGGCGGTCAGCTCGGCGATCTGCTGGAGCGTGGCGTTGACGTCGGAGGTGAGCGTCGTCGTCATCGACTGGACCGACACCGGCGACTCGCTGCCGACGCCGACCTTGCCGACCTGGATCTGACGGGTCTTGCGGCGGGGCGCGAGCACGGGAGGCGGCGCCTCCGGCATTCCGAGGTTGATGGCGGTCATGCCTCCAGCGTACTGACCGGGCGCGGAGCCGACTCGCCGGCAGACGTCATGCGCAGGGTGGAGTCGCCTCCACGGCATGCATGACGTCCTGGCGGCCCTGAGGCGGCGGACCCCTGCCACCCGCCCAGTCGGAGGCCCTCCTCGATCTGAGCGAAGAAGGTGTCCGGCTCGAGCCGCATCCCGAGCAGCGGCAGTCGCAGGACCACGTCGCCGGTCAGGACGAGGGAGTTCTGTCGGAGCGCATCGCCGACGACGTTCTCGGCCCACGCGTGGTGGATCCCGTCCACCTCCACGACCAAGCGGTGCTCGGGCCAGTAGAGGTCGAGGTAGTAGCGGTTCCTCTTGTCCCGGCGCAGGACCTGTCGCGCCGGTGCGGGCAGTCCACGAGGTCTCAGCTCACGCATGACGTCGAGCTCTCCGAGGGCGCGAGAGCCGTCGAGCAGGTCGGTCACGACCGTGTGCAGCAGGACCCGACGCCGGTCGCGCCGGATGCGCAGCAGCTCGTGACCGAGCTGCTCGGGTGCGGACAGACCCTGCTGCACCGCGAGGGTCAGCAGGTAGGTCGCCTGGCGGTCCGTGCGGGCCCAGAGCGCCCCTCTCAGTGCTGCGACGGCCGGTCTGGTGCGCGGGATGCCTCCAACCACCAGGTCATCAGCCGACCACCGGCGTGTCTGCCGGATGTCGTAGCTGCTCGTCCGCCGCACGCGGGACCCTCGGGGCACCGACACCCGGACCCGTTCGACGGTGAACCGCGTCAGGCCGCCGGCGATCAGGGCCGACGCACCGTCCAAGCCGGCGCGTGGTCCACCCTGGAAGACCGCCGCCCACTGATGACCGACCTCGTCGACCGACCCGTTGTGGACGCAGACCGACTGGTCACCGATGAGCTGCCACCGACGGGCCCTCACCTCACCGCTCACCTGCCACCTGGTGACACCGAGGGCGTAGATCTGACGCCGGGACACCACGTGCCCCTGCCTGGCTGCCAGGGCACGGACCGCGATGAGGACGGGTGCGTCGTACGGCGTGGACTTCGACATGACGCCGAGGCTGACGCCGCTGCGTGGGAGCGGCGAGCCGCGGTCAGCCGCGCTGTGGACGACCGTGCACCGCGGGGAGCCTGTGCGCGACTCGCGGGCTGGCGCGTCGCCGACGGTTGGGCCGGGACGTCATGCGCAGCGTGGAGTCGACTCCTCAGGACGTATGACGTTGCGCCGCAGGTGCTCGGGCCCCAGCCGAGGTCAGCCCTGCAGGCTCAGCGGCACCACGAGGTCGCCGATGATCAGCACCACACCCATGACGAGCATGGCCGAGGCGACGACGTAGGCGATCGGCAGCAGCTTGGCGGCGTCGACGTAGCCCGGGTCGGGACGGCGCCGCAGGCGGGCGATGCCGCGGCGTGCCCACTCCCACGCGGCGCTGGCGATGTGGCCACCGTCGAGCGGGAGCAACGGCAGGAAGTTGAACATGCCGATGAAGAAGTTGAAGCCGGCGATGAGCATCAGGAGGTAGACGGTCTTCTCGGTGACCGGGAACTGGTCGCTGGAGACGGTCTCGCCCGCGAGGCGTCCGCCACCGACGATGCTGACCGGGCCCTCGGGGTCGCGCTCCTCGAGGCCCACGATGGCCTGGGCGACGTCGAAGACCTTGACCGGCAAGGTGGCGAGCGCCTTGACCGTCTCGACGGTCATGTCGCCCATCTGGTCGAGGGTGTAGATCGGGCCGCCGGTGGTCGTGACGATCTCGACCTCGGGCGTGACCCCCAGGAAGCCGACCTCGCGCAAGGTCTCGTCGGTCTCGGAGGTGGGACGTGCCTCGACGGTCGTCGACGTGGTGCCGCTCAGCTGCTGGCCGTCACGGACGTAGGCGATCGTGGCGTCGCCCGCGGCGTTGTCGCGGATCAGCTCGCGCAGCTGCTCCCAGTCGGTGACCGCGACCCCGTTGAACGTGGTGACCTGGTCACCGGGGCGCAGGCCGGCCTCGAAGGCGGGGCTCGGCGGGTCCTGGGCGGTGCAGTCGCGACCCTCCTCGGTGAAGGGGATGACGCACTCGGAGACCGTGCTGATCACGGGAGCGCCCTTGACGACCTCGACGGACTGCTGGCCGTAGGTCGCGAAGACGCCCCAGAAGATGAAGAAGGCGATCAGCAGGTTGACCGTCGGCCCACCGGCCATCACGACGATCTTCTTCCAGGAGGCCATCTTGTAGAACAGCCGGTCGTTGTCCTCGGGGCCGACGAGCTCCCACTCGGCCGCTCGGGCGTCGGAGATGAGCTGGGTGAACATGCCGGTGTTGGACTTGCGCACGCGGGTGACGGTGTTGCCGGCGGCGTCGACCGTGACCTCGTCGGCCAGCTCGTGGGCGCCGGGCGGCAGCATCCCGACGATCTTGACGTAACCGCCGAGCGGGATCGCCTTGACGCCGTACTCGGTCTCGCCGACCTGCTTGCTCCACACCGTGGGGCCGAAGCCGATGAAGTACTGCGTGACCTTCCCGCCGAACCTCTTCGCCGGGATCATGTGACCGAGCTCGTGCAGGCCGATCGAGGCGAGGATGGCGACGACGAAGATGACGACGCCGAGAAGGTAGTAGAGCGCGGTCACGCGGGTCTCCCGATCAGGCTGCTGGTCTCGGTGCGGGCCCAGGCGTCGGCGGCGAGGATGTCGTCGACGGTGAGTCCCTCGATCGAGGGTACGTCGTGACGCGCAAGGACGGCGGCGACACTGCTGACGATCTCGTCGAAGCGGAGCCTCCCGGCGCGGAAGGCGTCGACGCACACCTCGTTGGCGGCGTTGTAGACCGCGGGCGCGGTGCTGCCCCTCTCCCCCGCCTCGCGGGCCAGCGAGACGGCCGGGAACGCCTCGTGGTCGAGCGGGTGGAACTCCCAGGTCTCGGGCCTGGTCCAGTCGACCGGCGGGGCTGCGTCGGGCACCCGGTCGGGCCAGGACAGCCCCAGCGCGATCGGGATCATCATGGTGGGCGGGCTGGCCTGCACCAGCGTCGAGCCGTCGATGAACTCCACCATCGAGTGGACGACGCTCGTCGGGTGCACGACCACCTCGATCCGGTCGAAGGGGATGCCGAAGAGCAGGTGCGCCTCGATGACCTCCAGGCCCTTGTTGACCAGGGTCGCGGAGTTGATCGTGATGACCGGTCCCATGTCCCAGGTCGGGTGGGCCGCCGCCTGCTCGGGCGTCACGTCGGCGAGCTCCGCGCGCGAGCGGCCGCGGAACGGCCCGCCGCTGGCGGTCAGCACGAGGCGTCGTACCTCCCCGGGGCGTCCTCCCCGCAGGCACTGGGCGATCGCGCTGTGCTCGGAGTCGACCGGGACGATCTGGTCGGGCCGGGCGCGGTCGAGGACCAGCGGGCCGCCCATGATCAACGACTCCTTGTTGGCCAGCGCGAGGGTCGTGCCCGCGTCGAGCGCCGCCAGCGTCGGACGCAGCCCGACCGCGCCGGTGATCCCGTTGAGCACGACGTCGCACGGGCGGGCGGCGGCCTCGGTGGAGGCCTCCTCGCCGAGGCCGGAGAAGGCCGGCGCGAACTCCGCGACCTGCTGCTCGAAGAGGTCGGGGTTGGACCCGCCCGCGGTCAGCCCGACGACGCGGAACCGGTCGGGGTTGGCGCGGACCAGCTCCAGGGCCTGGGTGCCGATGGAGCCGGTGGAGCCGAGGACGACCACATCACGACGAGTCACGGGAAGAAGTCTCCCGCACTTCTCACCAGGATCATGGATTCGTTGCCCTAGGGGCCTGTCACCGCGGAACCGGTGGGATTAGGGTTCTCCCATGACTGAAACAGCCGTCGGAGGACCGTCCCTGCCCCAGGAGCGCCGGCTCGTCACGGCGATCCCCGGCCCAGAGTCGCAGCTGCGGCTGCAGCGCAAGAAGGAGCACGTGGCCGACGGCGTCGGGACGACGCTGCCCGTGTTCGTCGTCGCGGCCGGTGGCGGCGTGCTGGTCGACGTCGACGGCAACTCGCTGATCGACCTCGGCTCGGGCATCGCGGTGACCTCGGTCGGCAACGCCGCGGACGCCGTCGTACGACGGGTGCAGGAGCAGGTCGCCGCCTTCACGCACACCTGCTTCATGGTCACGCCGTACGACGGGTACGTCGACGTCTGCGAGGCCCTGGCGCAGCTCACGCCGGGCGACCACGCCAAGAAGTCCGCCCTCTTCAACTCCGGCGCCGAGGCCGTGGAGAACGCGGTCAAGATCGCCCGTGTGGCGACCGGCAAGGACGCGGTCGTGGTGTTCGACCACGCCTACCACGGGCGCACCAACCTGACGATGGCGATGACCGCCAAGAACATGCCCTACAAGCACGGCTTCGGGCCGTTCGCGGGCGAGGTCTACCGCGCGCCGATGTCCTACCCGTTCCGCGACGGTCTCTCCGGCGAGGAGGCCGCAGCGCGGGCGATCGACGTGATCGAGAAGCAGGTCGGTGCGACCAACCTGGCCTGCGTGGCCATCGAGCCGATCCAGGGCGAGGGCGGCTTCATCGTGCCGGCGCCGGGCTTCCTGCCGGCGATCGCCGCGTGGTGCCGGGCCAACGACGTCGTCTACATCGCCGACGAGATCCAGTCGGGCTTCTGCCGCACCGGCGACTGGTTCGCCAGTGACCACGAGGGCGTCGTGCGCCACCAGGTGACCACGGCCAAGGGCATCGCCGGCGGCCTGCCCCTGGCCGGGGTCACCGGCCGGGCGGACCTGATGGACGCCGTGCACGCCGGAGGCCTCGGCGGCACCTACGGCGGCTACCCGATCGCCTGCGCGGCGGCGCTCGGGGCGATCGAGGAGATGCGCGAGCACGACCTCGGCGCCCGTGCCCGCGAGATCGGCGTGGCCATGGCGGCGCGGCTCGCGGACCTCCAGGAGACCTACGCCGTCATCGGCGACGTGCGCGGTCGCGGCGCGATGATGGCGATCGAGCTGTGCACCCCGCGCACCACCGAGCCGGACGCGGCCCGCGCGGCTGCCGTGGCGTCGTACTGCCACGCCCGCGGGGTCGTCGTGCTCACCTGCGGCACGTGGGGCAACGTCTTCCGCTTCCTGCCGCCGCTGTCGATCTCCGACGCGCTGCTCGACGAGGCCTTCGACGTGGTCGCGGAGGCGTTCGCTGCGACGGCGTAGGAGCCGAGGCCGGGTCGGTCCACGTCGAGGAGTCGAGACGGGGGGGCGAACTGCGCTCGGGTCGTGTGCCGGAGGCTGCGCCGGGGCGCTGGCTGAAGCCCACGACTCGGCACGTGACCGACCGGGCTACGCCTCGCCGTCTGGTCGTGTGGCTCAGACCGCGTTGCAACGCTGCCTGCGGCACACGACTGCAGCCAGGACCTACCTCATGGACCACCGGCCCCCTCAGCCGCCGAGCACACCCGCTGACCAGTCAGCAGAGCCCGAGTCGGCGCGATGTTGCTGCACCATCGCGCCGACTCGGCGTCAGCGCGGCTCTGCGCGGAACGGCTCGTCGCTGTGTGCGAGGTCGGCCTGGACCCGGGGGTCGTCGGCGTCGGCGTAGTAGTCACCGGGCTCGGTGGCGTCCTTGCCGTTGGAGACCTTGGCCGCGTTGAGGACCAGGGTCAGCACGACCGTGATGAGCAGGTTGAGCGCGAAGGCCGTGACCGCGATGTAGCCGAGGTCGCCGATGCCCGGGATGATGTCGAGCGAGCCGCCGAAGCGCTTGCCGTTCGCCGGGTTGACGACCTGGTAGGCCTGCACGGTGCCGTAGACCATCCCTGCGGCCCAGCCGACCAGCAGCGCCTTGCGGTGGAACCAGCGCGTGTAGAGGCTGAAGACGATCGCGGGGAAGGTCTGGAGGATCCAGATCCCGCCCAGCAGCTGGAAGTTGATCGCGTTCTGCTTGTCGAGCGTGAGCACGAAGACGAGCGCGAAGCCCTTCACCACCAGCGACATCAGCTTGGAGACCTTGGCCTCCTGGGCCGGGGTCGCGTCCTTGTTGAGCCACTCCTTGTAGATGTTGCGGGAGAAGGTGTTGGCCGCCGCGATCGACATGATCGCTGCCGGCACCAGGGCACCGATCGCGATCGCCGCGAAGGCGACCCCGGCGAACCAGCCCGGGAAGAAGTCCTCGAAGAGCTGCGGGATCACCAGCTGGGGGTTCTTCTCCCCGTCCAGGCCGGTCGGGTCGGTGCCGGCCGCGATGGCCACCCAGCCGAGGAGGGCGAGCAGCCCGAGCACGAAGGAGTACGCCGGCAGCAGGGCCGCGTTGCGACGCACGGTGTTGCGGCTGCTGGAGGACAGGCTGGCGGTGATCGAGTGGGGATACATGAAGAGCGCGAGCGCCGAGCCCAGGCCGAGCGTGGCGTAGGCCCAGAGCTGACCGTCGCCGGGGATGTAGGACCCGGTCGGGGCACCCGTGAGCTCGTTGGTGGTCGCCATCTTCTCCTCGGCCGCGCCGAAGATGTTGTCCCAGCCGCCGACCTGCGAGGGGAGGTAGACGATCGCGACGACGATGACGAGGTAGATCAGGATGTCCTTGACGAACGCGATCACCGCGGGCGCACGCAGGCCCGAGGAGTAGGTGTAGGCCGCGAGCACGGCGAACGCCACGAACAGCGGGGCGTCCTTGGCGACCCAGTTGTCACCGCCGCCGACGCCGGCCACCTCGAGCACCGCCTGGATGCCGACGAGCTGGAGCGCGATGTAGGGCATGGTCGCGATGAAGCCGGTCACCGCGATGGCCAACGAGAGCGAGCGGTCGTCGTACCTGCCGCGGACGAAGTCGGCGGTCGTGACGTAGCCGTGGCGGTGGCTCACCGACCACAGCCGCGCCATGAAGACGAAGATGATCGGATAGAGCATGATCGTGTAGGGCACCGCGAAGAAGCCGGAGACGGCCCCCGTGGCATACATCGCGGCCGGCACGGCCACGAACGTGTAGGCGGTGTAGAGGTCGCCCCCGAGGAGGAACCACGTGACCCAGGTGCCGAACTTGCGACCGCCCAGGCCCCACTCGTCGAGGGTGTTGAGGTCGGCGGCGCGGCGAAACCGCGAGGCCATGAAGCCGAGCACCGTGACGACGAGGAACAGCGCGATCAGCACGACCAGCGCGCTGGTGTTGACCCCGCCGCCGGTCACCAGCGGCGTCACCAGCGGCGTCATCGAGGCTTCCTCGCGGACAGCGTGAGCAGGTAGGCGCCCCACGTCATCGCCGAGCAGAGGAACACCCAGGCGAACTGGTACCAGAAGAAGAACGGGAAGCCGAAGAGCTCCGGTCCCTCCTGGGCATAGATCGAGACCCACAACAGGGCCACGACGGGGATCAGGAGCAGCACACCGGCTGCTGCCATCTTGCGCATGTCGGTCTCCGGCACGGCAGGCGTGTCGGACCGTTGGTCATTCCCGAGACTCATGGGGCCGGACGCTACCTGTGATGGCCGTTACCTCTTGACGCGTGTCAACGACTCCGGTCCAATCAGCGGGTGACCTTCGACGTGATCATCCAGGGCGGCCGCTGGTTCGACGGGACGGGGGCGGCCGCGGCCGTGCGCGACCTCGGGATCAGGGACGGCGTGGTGGTCGAGGTCTCCGCGACCCCGCTCGACACGACCGGCTGCCCCGACGTCGTCGACGCCCGGGGCCAGTGGGTGCTGCCCGGCATGGTCGACATCCACACGCACTACGACGTCGAGGTGCTGCGCGACCCGCACCTGCCGGAGTCCCTGCGCCACGGCGTCACCACGATCCTGCTCGGCTCGTGCTCGCTCTCGACGATCCACGTCGGCGGCGTCGACGCCGGCGACCTCTTCGGCCGGGTCGAGGCGATCCCCCGCCAGCACGTGATCTCCGCCGTCGACGAGGCCAAGAACTGGAGCTCGGCGGGCGAGTACGTCGACGCGCTGGAGTCCCTCCCGCTCGGGCCCAACCTCGCCGCCTTCATCGGCCACTCCGACATGCGCACCGCGACCATGGGCCTCGACCAGGCCACCCGCAAGGGCGTCAAGCCGTCGCGGCGCGAGCAGCAGCGCATGGAGGACATGCTGACCGAGGCCCTCGACGCCGGCTTCGTCGGCATGTCGGCCCAGCAGCTGCTCTTCGACAAGCTCGACGGCGAGGTCTGCCGCTCGCGCACCCTGCCCTCGACCTACGCGACGTGGCGCGAGATGCGTGGGCTGCGCCGGATCCTGCGCGAGCGCGAGCGCGCGCTCCAGGCCGGCCCCGACGCCAGTCACCCGCACACCATCGTCACGCAGGCGTTCGGCTCCATCGGCCTGGGCTCGTGGGGCCTGGGCTCGGCCAAGCCGCTCAAGACCAGCCTGCTGTCAGCAGCCGACATCAAGGCCATCCCCGGGATCATCCACCTGATGCGCCTGCTGGCCGCGGTCTCCAACCGCCTCGGTGGCGACTTCCGCTGGCAGCACCTGCCGGTGCCGTTCGAGGTCTACGCCGACGGCATCGACCTGGTCATCTTCGAGGAGTTCGGCTCCGGCGCCGCCGCCCTGCACCTGTCGGAGAAGATCGCGCGCGACGACCTGCTGCGCGACCCGGCCTACCGCGCGGCGTTCCGCAAGGACTACGAGAGCAAGTACGGCCCCCGGGTCTGGCACCGCGACTTCTTCGACGCCGAGATCATGGAGTGCCCCGACGCCTCGGTCATCGGCAAGTCCTTCGGCCAGGTCGGCGTCGAGCGCGGCGGCCTGCACCCCGTCGACGCGTTCCTCGACCTGGTGCTCGAGCACGGCACGTCGATCCGCTGGCGCACGACGATCTCGGGCCACCGCCCGCACATCCTGAAGAAGATGGCGGCCAGCCCCGGCATCCAGATGGGCTTCTCCGACGCCGGCGCCCACCTGCGCAACATGAGCTTCTACAACTTCGGGCTGCGCCTGCTCAAGCACGTGCACGACGCCGACCAGGCGGGCAAGCCGTTCATCACCGTCGAGCACGCCGTGCACCGGCTCACCGGCGAGCTCGCCGAGTGGTACGGCATCGACGCCGGCCACCTGCGCGTGGGCGACCGCGCGGACCTCTTCGTCCTCGACCCGGCCCACCTCGACGACACGCTCACCGAGTACGCCGAGGCACCGGTCGCCCAGTACGACGGACTGTCCCGCATGGTCAACCGCAACGACGCCACCGTCCCGCTGGTGATGGTGTCCGGGCGCGTGGTCTGGCGGGACGGCGAGGGGACCGACGTACTCACGCAGGAGCGGACCGGGCAGTTCCTGCGCGCGGGCGAGGCCGGCCCGGCCGTCATCCCCCCGGCGACGGCCGGGCCTGCCAGGCCCGAGTCCGTGGTCCTTACAGCTCCTTGATGCCCCAGGGGCTGCCGTAGGCGGTCAGCAGGTCGAGGAACGGCACCGCGTCGAAGGCCTCGGGGCCGAGCACACCGGCACCGCTCCACACACCGGTCGCGAGCAGCTCGAGCGCCACGACGGGGTTGATGGCCGTCTGCCAGACGACGCACTGGTGGCCGTACTCCTGCATCGTCCACTCGTTGTCGACCACGTGGTAGAGGTAGGTCGACCGCGGCTGGCCGTCCTTGCCCTTGCCGGTCACCCACAGGCCGGCGCAGGTCTTGCCCTTCATCCGCGGGCCGACTCCTGCCGGGTCGGGCAGCACGGCCGCGACCACGTCGCGCGGGCTCACCTCGACGCCCTTCACCCGGACCTTCTCGGTGCTGTCGAGCCCGAGCGTGTGCAGCACCTTGAGGATGGTGATGAACTCGTCGCCGAGTCCGTACTTGAAGGTCGCGCGCTTGCAGTCGATCCAGCGCGGCATGAGGAGCACCTCCTCGTGCTCGACGTTGACGCACTCGACGGGACCGATGCCCTCGGGGAAGTCGAAGACCTCGGGCTCGCTGAACGGTGCGGTGGTGTGCCAGTCGCCCGCGCCGGTGCCGTCCCCGGCCCAGATCACCGGCGGGTTGAGGCACTCCTCGATCGTCGTCCACATCGAGAAGGACGGCGCGAAGACCTCGTTGCCGTCGTCGTCGGTGACGACGAGGTTGGCGCCGTCGCGGGTGCCGAGCTCGTCGATCTCGCTGAAGAGGTGGTCGCTGGCGTAGCGCGCGAAGACGTCGGAGAGGCCGGGCTCGACGCCGATCCCGACGAGCGCGAGGCGGCCGGCCGACTCCCAGTCAGCGGCAACCGCGAACTGCTCGTCACCGAGCTTGACCCCGCACTGCTCGTACGGCGACTCGGGGTGTGGCTTCGACAGGCTCATCGCCATGTCGAGGTAGTCGGCACCCGCGGCGAACGCGCCCTCGAAGACCGGCATGTCGAAGACGGGGTCGACCGCGTTCATCACGTGGGTGATCCGGTGCTCGTGGCACAACGCGGTGACCGATGCCGCGTCGGAGGCGTCGACCCGCGCCTCGACGTACCGCTCGTCGATCGCGGCGGCCGTGCGCGCCTTGGCCTCGTCGTAGTCGGCGACCACGATCGTCTCGAAGAAGTCGCGGCGTGCCGCGAACGCGGCGAAGGCCGACCCGACGCCGCCGGCGCCGACCAGGAGGATCCTCATCGTCGTGTCCGTCACTGTCCGATGTACGACATCACGTGCTTGATGCGCGTGTAGTCCTCGAGGCCGTACATGGAGAGGTCCTTGCCGTAGCCGGACTGCTTGAAGCCACCGTGGGGCATCTCGGAGACGAAGGGGATGTGGGTGTTGATCCACACGACACCGAAGTCGAGGCGCTTGGACATGCGCATGGCGCGAGCGTGGTCCTTGGTCCAGACGCTGGAGGACAGGCCGTACCTGACCCCGTTGGCCCAGCGCAGTGCCTCGGCCTCGTCGCCGAACTTCTGGACCGTGATGACCGGGCCGAAGATCTCGTCCTGGACCTGCTCGTCGTCCTGCTTCAACCCGGAGATGACGGTCGGGGTGTAGAAGTAGCCGCGGTCGCCCTGGCGCGAGCCACCGGCCTCGAGGTTGGCGTGGTCGGGCAGCCGGTCGACCATGCCGGCGACGCGGGCGAGCTGGTGCTCGTTGTTGAGGGCGCCGTAGAGGACGTCCTCGTCGTCGGGCATGCCGGTGCGGGTGGCCCTGGCCTGCTCGGCCAGCGCCGCCACGAAGTCGTCGTAGACCCCGGGACCGGCGAGCACGCGCGTGGCGGCAGTGCAGTCCTGGCCGGCGTTGAAGTAGCCGGCCTCCGCGATCGCGGCAGCGGCCTTCTCGATGTCGGCGTCGTCGAAGACGATGACCGGCGCCTTGCCCCCGAGCTCGAGGTGGACCCTCTTGACGTCGGCAGCGGCGGCACCGGCGACCTCCATGCCCGCGCGGACCGAGCCGGTGATGGACACCATCTGCGGGGTCTTGTGCTCCACGAGCGCGCGACCGGTGTCGCGGTCGCCGCACACGACGTTGAGCACACCCGGCGGCAGGAACTCCTGGCACAGCTCGGCCAGCAGGGTCGAGCTCGCGGGCGTGGTGTCGCTGGGCTTGAGGACGATCGTGTTGCCGGCCGCCAGGGCGGGTGCGATCTTCCAGATCATCATCATCAGCGGGTAGTTCCACGGCGTCACCTGGCCGACCACGCCGATCGGCTCGCGGCGGATGAAGGAGGTGTGGTCGGCGAGGTACTCACCGGCCGACTTGCCCTCGAGCACGCGGGCGGCGCCGGCGAAGAAGCGGAAGTGGTCCGAGCTGGGCGGCAGCTCCTCGGAGGCGGTCAGGCCCAGCGGCTTGCCGGTGTCGCGGCTCTCCACGCGCACGATCTCGTCGGCGCGGGCGTCGATGGCGTCGGCGATGTGCAGCAGGGCGCGGGCCCGCTCCTGCGGGGTGGTCTCCCCCCAGGCGTCGAAGGCGGCGTCGGCAGCGGCGTAGGCGCGGTCGACGTCCTCGGCCCGCGACATCGGGGCCTGCGCGTAGACCTCGCCGGTGCTCGGGTCGACGACGTCGTAGGTCTCGCCCGCGGAGGCGTCGACGAGCTCGCCGTTGACGATGTTCTTGAAAGTCTGGTCAGCCATGTGGGGAGCCTAGTCAGGGCACGACGATATCTGTAGCCCTGAGGGACGAATTGATGCGGATTCCGTCGTCATTCTCCCGCAACACGAGGCAGATCAGTGGATCTCGCGTCCGTCGACCCAGGTGCTGACGACCTCGGCCGCCCCGATGCCACCCGGCAGCCCGCTGAAGGGATCACGGTCGAGCACCACCAGGTCGGCGACGGCACCGGGTCGCAGGACCCCGGCGTCGTCACGGTGGTTCACCCAGGCGCTGCCGGAGGTGTAGGCCGCGAACGCCGTCTCGAGCGCGAGGGCCTGCTCGGGCAGGAAGGGCTCCTCCCCCGCCGGGCCGGACTCGCCGTGGGCCGTGCGGTTGACCGCGACGTGGATCGCCTGGAGCGGGTCGGGCGTGCTGACCGGCCAGTCGCTCCCGGCGACGAGGCGGGCACCGGCGCGGTGCAGGTCTCCGAACGGGTACTGCCAGCGAGCTCGCTCCTCCCCCAGGAACGGCAGCGTCAGGTCGACCATCTGCTCGTCGAGGCAGGCCCACAGCATCTGCACGTCGGCGGCGACCCCGAGGGCGGCGAACCGCCCGACGTCGTCGGGGTGCACCAGCTGGAGGTGGGCGATCTGGTGGCGTCGGTCGTGGCCGGGGTCCAGGCCCTCGAAGGCGTCGAGCGCCTCCCGGACCCCGCGGTCGCCGATGCCGTGGACGTGCACCTGGAAGCCCTCCCGGTCGAGGCGGGCGACGTGACGGCGCAGCGCGACGGGGTCGACGAAGGAGTGGCCGGTGTTGGTCGTCGCGTGGCCACACCGGTCGAGGTAGGGGGTCGTCAGCGCGGCCGTGCCGTTCTCCGCGACCCCGTCCTGCATGACCTTGACGCTCGTGGCCCGGAAACGTCCGTGGGTGTAGAGGTCGCGCCGCGCGAGCAGGTCGGCGACCTGCTCCTCGCCCCGATCGCGGTCCCACCACAGGGCACCGACGACGTCGGCCGTCAGGTCGCCGCGCTGCGCGGCGCGGAGGTACGTCGGTCCCGGGTCGTCCATCCCCGCGTAGGCGCCGACGATCGCGTCCTGCCAGCCCGTGACGCCGAGCGAGTGGAGGTGGGCCTGTCCGGCCAGGAGCGCACGGTAGTACTCCTCCTCGCTCGTGGGCGGCGTATGGCGAGCGACAGCGTGCATCGCGCCCTCGTGGAGCGTGCCGGTCGGGTTGCCGTCGGCGTCGCGCTCGAAGTGGCCGTGGGCCGGGTCGGGCGTGGTCGCGTCGATGCCGGCGATCTCCAGCGCACGGGAGTTGACCCAGGCGCCGTGGTGGTCGCGGTTGGGCAGGAAGACCGGCCGGTCCGAGACCACGCGGTCGAGGTCGGCCGCAGTCGGCGTGCCACCGGGGAAGGCCGACATCGCCCAGCCGCCGCCGAGGATCCACGGCAGCTCGGGGTGGGCGGTCGCGTAGGCGGCGATGCGCTCGAGGTAGGCCTCGCGGCCGTCGAGCTCGGAGAGGTCGCAGCGGATCCGCTCGAGCCCGCCCTGCACCGCGTGGACGTGGGCGTCCACGAAGCCCGGGGCGAGCAGGCCACCGGCCAGGTCCACGACCCTCCCGCCCGGGAGCGCGTGGCCGGCGGGGTCGCCCGCGAGGACGTCGGCGATGCGCCCGTCCACGACGACGACCGCACCGGGACCGACGTACCGATGACCGTCGAAGAGGGCGCCGTTGCGGAAGACCGTGGTCGTCATGGGCGCATGTCTACCAGGCGGGGCGACGCGGTCGCACAACGAATTCCGTCGCTCTCAGCCGACATGACGACGGATCCGCTTGCTCTTGTGGCGTTCGACAGGGAGGATGACCGCATGACGTTGGACTACGACCACCTGCAGCGCGCGGCGAAGGACCACCTGTGGATGCACTTCACGCGCCACTCGACCTATGACCACTCCGACGTCCCCATCATCGTCAAGGGTGAGGGTGCCTACATCTGGGACGCCCAGGGCAAGAAGTACCTCGACGGTCTCGCCGGGCTCTTCGTGTCCCAGGTCGGCCACGGTCGCACCGAGCTCGCCGAGGCCGCCGCCAAGCAGGCCTCCGAGCTCGCCTTCCACCCGCTGTGGTCCTACGCCCACCCGACCGCCATCGAGCTGGCCGAGCGCGTCGCCGGCTATGCGCCGGGCGATCTCAACCGGGTGTTCTTCACCTCCGGCGGCGGCGAGGCCGTGGAGTCGGCGTGGAAGCTGGCGAAGAACTACTTCAAGCTCACCGGCAAGCCGATGAAGCACAAGGTCATCAGCCGCTCGATCGCCTACCACGGCACCACCGCCGGCGCCCTCTCGATCACGGGCCTGCCGGGGCTGAAGGCGCAGTTCGAGCCGCTGGTGCCCTCGACCTTCCGGGTGCCCAACACCAACTCCTACCGCGCGCACGAGCTCACCGGCGGATTCCTCGACGGGCACTCCGACCCCGAGGCGTTCGGCCGTTGGGCGGCCGACCAGATCGAGGTGGCCATCGCCCACGAAGGCCCCGAGACCGTGGCCGCGGTCTTCCTCGAGCCCGTGCAGAACGCCGGCGGCTGCTTCCCGCCCCCGCCCGGCTACTTCCAGCGCGTGCGCGAGATCTGCGACCGTCACGACGTTCTGCTCGTCTCCGACGAGGTCATCTGCGCCTTCGGCCGCCTGGGCCACATGTTCGGCGCCGAGCGCTACGGCTACCAGCCCGACATCATCACCTGCGCCAAGGGCATCACCTCGGGCTACGCACCGCTGGGCGCGATGATCACCTCCGACCGGCTGATGGAGCCGTTCCTGCACGGGCACGAGTCCTTCGCCCACGGCTACACCTTCGGCGGCCACCCGGTGTCCACCGCGGTCGCGCTGGCCAACCTCGACATCTTCGAGCGCGAAGGTCTGCTCGAGCACGTGCGCGCCAACGAGGGTGCGTTCCGCTCGACGCTCGAGCGCCTCAAGGACCTGCCGATCGTGGGCGACGTCCGCGGCGACGGCTACTTCTACGGCATCGAGCTCGTCAAGGACCGCGACACCCGCGAGACCTTCAACGAGGAGGAGTCCGAGAAGCTCCTGCGCGGCTTCCTCTCCAAGGCGCTCTACGACGAGGGGCTCTACTGCCGCGCCGACGACCGCGGCGACCCCGTCATCCAGCTCTCTCCCCCGCTGATCTGCGGCCAGGAGGAGTTCGACGAGATCGAGCACATCCTGCGCGTCGTCCTCGACAAGGCGTCCACGCTGCTCTGACGCCGAGCCGGCGCGATGTTGCAGGGCGTACGCCGAGTCGGCGCGATGTGGCAGGACGTGCGCCGAGTCGGCGCGATGTGGCAGGACGTACGCCGAGCCGGCGCGATGTTGCAGGACGTACGCCGAGTCGGCGCGATGTTGCACCCCCGTCAGGCGGTCGTCCACAGGGGGCGATCTGGTCGGGTTGAGTCGGGCGGGGCTCGGGCAGACGGCCCCGCATGGCCCCACACCCCACGCCGGCGACCCTCCCCACCCGCCCGTTCACGATCGCCGAGGCCGACGACGCCGGCCTCGACCGACCGCGGTTGTCGCGCCTGACCGCCGACGGGGAGCTCCGCCGGATGCTCAACGGCGTCTACGTGCCGGCGTACCTCGCAGACTCGATCGCGCTGCGATGTGAGGCATTGAGCCTGGTGGTCCCGTCCGACGTCTTCATCTGCGACCGGACGGCGGCCTGGCTGCACGGTGCGACCGGCGCGCTCGCGCCCGGGGAGCACCTGGACGTGCCGCTCGTCTCGATGTTTCGCGCGAGCGACGCCGGTCGGTTGAGGAACCCGGTCGCGGCCAACGGCGAGCGCCGCATCCGCCCGTCGGACGTGATGGAGCTGCACGGGCTGCGCGTCACGACCCCGCTGCGCACCGCCCTCGACCTCGGGCGTCTGCAGCGCACCGCAGACCTGAGGCTCGCGGGCATGGACGCGATGTTGCGGCTCGGTCTCTTCACGCACCACGAGCTCCTGGCCGAGGTGCGGCGCTTCGACCGTCAGCGGGGCGTCGTCCTCCTGCGCGAGCTCGCGCGGCGAGCCGACGGAGGTGCAGCGTCGTTCGGGGAGTCCGCACTCAGGAACCGGTGGTGGGACGCGGGGCTGCCGCGGCCGCGGACCCAGATCCCGGTCGAGGTCGACGGCGTCGTCCGGTTCTACCTCGACATGGGGCTGGAGGAGTGGCTGTTGGCGGCGGAGTACGACGGGGAGGAGTGGCACGGCGAGGAGCAGACCGAGCACGATGAGTCGCGGCGCCGGTGGATGGCATCGGAGCGCGCCTGGCAGATCGAGGTGTTCGAGAAGAGGCACGTCTTCGGCCACCACCAGGACGCGGAGCAACGGCTGCGCCGAACAGCGGCGGCAGCTCGCGCGATGTTCGAGCGGCGTCGTACGTTCACGTGAGCCGCAACATCGCGCCGACTCGGCGTACGCCCTGCAACATCGCGCCGACTCGACGTACGCCCTGCAACATCGCGCCGACTCGGCGTACGCCTTAGGCCGGCGCGCGGCGCCGGTTGCGGACCTCGGAGCCGAGGACCAGTAGGATCGAGACGACGAACATCAAGGTGCCGACGACGTTGACCTGCATGG
The DNA here is from genome assembly GCF_031397825.1 of Nocardioides sp. Lineage (GTDB taxonomy): Bacteria > Actinomycetota > Actinomycetes > Propionibacteriales > Nocardioidaceae > Nocardioides. Next base: position 12,709 of record NZ_JANNML010000032.1, on the reverse strand, counting down.
GGACGCCGACCCGCTCCTGGCCGTAGACGTACATCGGGAACGTCGTGGTGTTGCCGGAGTTGAGGTTGGTGACGATGAAGTCGTCGAAGGACAGCGAGAAGCTGAGCAGCGCCGCACCGAGGATGCCGGGCAGCACCAGGGGGAACGTGACGCGCCAGAAGGTCTGGCCCGGTGTCGCGTAGAGGTCCATCGCCGCCTGCTCGAGGTCGTCGTCCATGCCCGCCAGACGGGCGCGGACGGTGACCACGACGAAGGACAGGCAGAACATCACGTGGGCGATCAGGATCGTCCAGAAGCCCAGCTGGCCGGCGAAGCCCGACGCCACGAACAGCGCCAGCAGCGACGAGCCGAGGACGATCTCGGGGGCGGCCATCGGCAGGAAGATCAGCAGGTTGGACGCCGAGCGGCCGGCGAAGTCGTGACGCACCAGGGCGAACGCCGCGAGCGTGCCGAGGACGGTCGCCAGCAGGGTGGCGAGGAACCCGATCTGGATGCTGGTGAGCAGCGAGCTGCACAGGTCGTCGGGACCACAGGGGTTGCGCCAGTTGTCGAGGGTGAAGCTGCCGAACTTGTAGACGTTGCGGCCGCCGGGGTCGTTGAAGCTCATGCCGACCACGACGAAGATCGGGATGAACGTGTAGACGAGCACGAGCAGGCCCAGCATCAGGACCAGGTGCTCCCGGATCCACCTCACAGCAGCTCCTCCGTCCCCGCGCGGCGAACGTAGACCAGCACCATGGCCAGGATCAGCACCATCAGCAGCACCGACAGCGCCGAGGCCACCGGGTAGTTGTTGGCGTCGGTGAACTGCGCCTGGATCACGTTGCCGATGACCCGCTCGTTGGTGCTGCCCAGGAACTGCGCATTGATGTAGTCACCGACCGCGGGGATGAACGTCAGCAGCGTCCCGGACACGACGCCCGGCAGCGACAGCGGCCAGGTGACCTTGAAGAACCCGACGAAGGGGTTGGCGTAGAGGTCGCTGGAGGCCTCGATCAGCCGGTGGTCGATCTTGTCGATGCTCGCGTAGAGCGGCAGCACCATGAACGGCAGGAAGTTGTAGGTCAGGCCCGCCACGACGGCGATCGGCGTGGCGAGGAGCCGGCCGTCGTCACCGAGGACCTGCAGCGTCTGCAGGGTGTTCACCACGAAACCGTCGTCAGCGAGGATCAGCTTCCACGACAGGGTGCGGACCAGGAAGCTGGTGAAGAACGGCGCGATGACGAGCACCAGCATGAGGTTCTTCCAGCGGCCGGCCTTGAACGCGATGGTGTAGGCCAGCACGTAGCCGAGCAGCAGGCAGAACGCCGTGGCGATCGCGCCGTAGAGCAGCGAGCGGCCGAAGGGGCCGGCGTAGTCGCGGACCACGTCGGCGTAGTTGCTGAAGGCGTAGGTCATCTCGTAGCCGCGGAAGTCCGAGCCGCCCTGGTCGAACAGGCTGGTCGCGACCAGCGAGTAGAACGGGATGACGAAGAACAGCAGCAGCCACAGCGCGGCCGGGAACAGGAGCAGGTAGCCGACCTTGCCCTTGCGCCGTACGGTCTCGCTCACCGATCGTCTCGCTGGGCGCCGGCGGTCGCGTCCTGGGACTGGTCGAGCAGAAAGGCGTACTCCGGTCGCCAGGACAGCTCGACCTTCTCCCCCGTCACGAACATCCGGCGGCGGCCCGTGTTCTGCTGGAACACCTGGAGCTCCTGGCCCCAGGGCATCCGCACGAGGTACTGGGTGCTCACGCCCACGAAGCTGACGTCGGTGATGACACCGCCGGGGATCGTGTTGCCGGGGGCGTCGAGCTCCTCGCCCGGCTCCCCGAGCAGGACCTTCTCGGGACGGATGCCGACCCAGCCCTGGTCGCCGTCGACGTGGGTGCGCCCGGTCGGCACCGAGACCTGGATGCCGTGCATGTCGACGGTGGTGACGTCGGCGGCGCGGGAGACGACCGTGCCGGAGACCAGGTTGGACTGGCCGAGGAAGTTGGCGACGAACGTCGAGCGCGGGTTCTCGTAAAGCTCGGCCGGCGCACCCATCTGCTCGATGACCCCGGCGTTCATCACCGCGACCGTGTCGGCCATGGTCATGGCCTCCTCCTGGTCATGGGTGACGTGGATGAAGGTCTGCTGCACCTCGGTCTGGATCCGCTTGATCTCGATCTGCATCGCGCGACGCAGCTTGAGGTCGAGCGCTCCGAGGGGCTCGTCGAGCAGCAGGACCTCGGGCTCGTTGATCAGGGCCCGCGCGAGCGCGACCCGCTGCTGCTGGCCGCCCGAGAGCTGGGCCGGCTTCTTGCGTGCCTGGGAGGTGAGCTCGACGAGCTCGAGCATCGCCTCGACCTTCTCCTTCACCTGAGCGGACTTGCGACGACGCAGGCCGAAGGCGACGTTCTCGAAGATGTCGAGGTGTGGGAAGAGCGCATAGCTCTGGAAGACGGTGTTGACCGGACGCCGGTAGGGCTTGGCGTAGGTGATGTCGTTGCCACCGAGCACGATCGAGCCCGACGTCGGCGTCTCGAGCCCCGCGACCATCCGCAGCGTGGTGGTCTTGCCGCACCCCGACGGTCCGAGCAGCGCGAAGAACGACCCCTTGGGCACGTCGAGGTCCAGCGCGTCGACCGCGGTGAAACCCCCACCGAAGGACTTGGTGAGCTGCGAGAGCCGCAGTCCGTCGTACGTCGGGTCGCTCGCGGCCTGCGCCGCGACGTCCTCAGCCAGCTGTGACATCGGCCCACTCCTTCTCGTACTGCGCGTTCTGCCGGTCGTCGAGCGGCATGAAGTCGAACGTGTCGGCCAGGAACTCGTCGTCGGGGAAGATCAGCGGGTTGTCGACCAGCGAGGGGTCGAGCTTCTCCATCTCCTCGCGGGCGCCGGCGACGGGACAGATGTAGTTGACCCAGGCAGCGAGCTTGGCCGCGACGACCGGGTCGTAGTAGTAGTCGATCCACTGCTGGGCGTTGGCCTGGTGCGTGGCCTGGTTGGGGATCATCATGTTGTCGCTCCAGAGCGACAGGCCCTCCTCCGGCACCACGAACTTGATGTCGGGGTTCTCGAACTGGGCCTGGATGACGTCCCCGGACCACGCCTCGCAAGCGAGCACGTTGCCGCCCGAGAGCTCCTGGAGGTAGTTGTTGCCGGCGAAGCTGCGCAGCTGCCCGTCGGCGATGGCCTTGCGGAGCCGGTCGAGCGCGTTCTGCCACTCGTCCTCGGTGAAGTCGCGCGGGTCGGCCCCGACGACCTTGAGCATGAAGCCCATGGTGTCGCGCATCTCGGTGAGCAGCGTGATCTTGCCGGTGAGGTCGGAGCGGCTGATGAGCTCCTCGAAGCTGCCGACCTCACCCACCTCGGCGGCGTTGTAGGCGATGCCGGTCAGGCCGCTCTGCCAGGGCGCGTGGAACGTGAGGTCGGGGTCCCACTGCTTGTCGCGCAGCGAGTCGATGATGTTGGCGTGCAGGTTGGGGACCGCGGCCTTGTCCATCGGCTGGATCCAGCCCAGGCCGATCATCCGCGCCGCCATCCAGTCGGTCAGGACGATCATGTCGCGGTCGATCGGGTCGCACGAGCCGAGCTGGTTCTTCACCTTGGCGTAGAACTCGGCGTTGTCGTTGACGTCGACGTTGTAGTCGACCGTGATGCCGGTCTGCGCCTGGAACTCCGCCATGGTCGAGGTCGGCTGCTTGCGCGGGTCGATGTAGCCGGTCCAGTTGGAGATGACCATCGAGCGCTCCCGGGCCGACACGTCGGCGGCGCGACACTTCATCGGGTCCTGGGCGGCCCCGTCCACGGAGAAGAACGGCAGCTTGAGCGCAGCGAGGCTCACGCCGGCGAACGCGACCGCGCCACCGCCCTTGAGCACCCCCCGACGGGACAGGGTCGAGCGACGTGCGAGTTCGTCAGGCGGCATACGACTTCCCTCTGTTGCGAGACCGATCCATCGGATCGTGTCATGACGAACGGTGCCCGACAAGGGATCCAGTCGATATGAAACCCGCTCGCAACTAAATCGATTGCCACCGACTCGCCCGCGAAACGTGCCCACAGCCGGCCGACCGGCTAGTTTGACGCCCATGACGAGGAAGCAGGAGCGCGCCGGGGTCACCCTCGACGAGGTCTCCAAGGCCATCATCGAAGAGCTCCAGGCCGACGGGCGCCGCTCCTACGCCGCGATCGGCAAGGTGGTCGGCCTCTCCGAGGCTGCGGTGCGCCAGCGCGTGCAGCGTCTCATCGAGAGCGGCGTCATGCAGATCGTGGCCGTCACGGATCCCCTCCAGCTCGGCTTCGCCCGCCAGGCGATGATCGGCGTCAACGTCGACGGGCCGCTGGAGTCGGTGGGCGACGCGCTGGCCGACCTCGAGGAGGTCGACTACGTGGTGATCACCGCCGGCCGCTACGACCTGCTCGTCGAGGTCGTGGCCGAGACCGACGACCACCTGCTGGAGCTGATCTCCGGCAAGATCCGCGAGGTCGAGGGCGTCGTGTCGACCGAGACGTTCATGTACCTCAAGCTGCGCAAGCAGACCTACTCGTGGGGCGTGCGCTGAGCACGTACGACGACCTGTCGCTGTGGCACGCCACCGCGGGCGACCGGTGGCTACCGCGGGCGGCGCTGGACGGCGACACCGACTGCGACGTGGCCGTGGTCGGCGCCGGGTTCACCGGGCTGTGGACCGCCTACTACCTGGCCGAGGCCGATCCGTCGCTGCGCGTCGTGGTGATCGAGGCCGAGACCGCCGGCTTCGGGGCATCGGGGCGCAACGGCGGCTGGTGCTCCGCACTCTTCCCCGCGTCGCTCCCGAGCCTGGCCTCGCTCGCCGGGCGTGACGCGGCGTTGGCCCAGCACCGCGAGATGCGCGCGACCGTCGACGAGGTGGTCCGCGTGGCCGCCGCCGAGGGGATCGACGCCGACGTGACCAAGGGCGGCACGATCACGCTGGCCCGCTCGCGACCCCAGTGGCAGCGCGCGCAGCAGGAGGTCGCGACCGCACGCACCTGGGGCCGCGACGGGACCGACGTACGGCTGATGGGGCGGGGTGAGACCCGCGAGCGGTTGCGCGCGACCCGCACGCGCGGTGCGACCTTCACCCCCGACTGTGCAGCGATCCACCCCGCCAAGCTGGTGCGGGGGCTGGCCGAGGCCGTGGAGCGTCGCGGGGTGCGGATCGTCGAGCAGACCCGGGTCACCTCGATCGTGCCCGGTCGTGCGGTGACGAAGCGCGGCGTCGTCCGCGCCGAGCACGTCATCCGTGCGACGGAGGGGTTCACGCCCGGTCTGCCCGGAGCGCGGCGAGCCGTGGTGCCGGTCTACTCGCTGATGATCGCGACCGAGCCGCTGCCCGACGCGGTCTGGGAGGAGATCGGCCTGCGGGAGCGTGAGACGTTCAGCGACCACCGGCACCTGGTGATCTACGGCCAGCGCACCGCCGACGGACGCTTGGCCTTCGGCGGCCGAGGTGCTCCCTACCACTGGGGATCCAAGGTGCGCCCGGACTTCGACCGCGACGCACGCGTGCACGCCGGGCTCTGGACGACCCTGCTCGACCTCTTCCCGGTGCTGCGTGGCACCCGCGTGATGCACGCGTGGGGTGGCCCCCTGGGGATCCCCCGCGACTGGTGCGCCTCGGTCGGCCTCGACCGCACCACGGGGCTCGGGTGGGCCGGTGGCTACGTGGGGGACGGCGTCGGCACCACCAACCTCGCCGGCCGCACGCTGCGCGACCTGGTCCTGCGCCGCGACACCGAGCTCACCCGGCTTCCCTGGGTCGGCCACGCGTCACGTCCGTGGGAGCCGGAGCCCCTGCGCTGGCTGGGGATCAACGCCGGGCTGCGCGCCATGACCCTCGCGGACGCCGAGGAGGCGCTGACCCGTCGGCAGAGTCTCGCCGCTCGGGTCGTCGCGCCGTTGCTGGGCTGAGGTCAGGACAGCCCGTGGGCGCTGGTGCGCGCCGGACGGGTGGTGCCGCGCAGCCACGCCGCGAAGAAGCCGGCGAGGTCGCGACCGCTGACCTGCTCGGCCATGGCCTCGAAGTCCTCGGTCGAGGCGTTGCCGCCGGCGTGCTGGTCGACCCATCGGCGCAGCAGGGCCCAGAAGTCGCGCTCGCCGACCACGCCGCGCAGGGCCTGGAGGAGCATCGCGCCGCGCACGTAGACCGCGTGGTCGAAGAGTCGCTCGACCCCGGGGTCGTCGAGGCGGACCTGCCAGAAGTCGACGTCGCCGTGGTGCTCGTCGTACTGCTGCTGGAGCCAGCGGGCGCCGTCGATCCGGCCGCGGGTCTCGCCGTAGCGGACCTCCATGAAGGTGGCCGCCCCCTCGTTGAGCCAGATGTCGTGCCAGCTGTCGACCGACACCGAGTCGCCGAACCACTGGTGGGCGAGCTCGTGCACCACGACCGGGCCGGAGCCGGGCGCCAGGACGGGATAGACCGGCCGCGTCTGGTTCTCCAGGGCGAAGGGCGTGGTCAGGCTGGTGGTCACTCCCCCGGTCGAGCCGAAGGGATAGGGGCCGAGCTGGGTCTGCAGCCACGACGTGAGCCGCGCGGAGTGCCGCATCAGCCGCCGCGAGCGCCGGAAGTCGGCGCCGGGGATCGCGCGTGAGACCGCGGTGACCCACGGGAGGCCGCGGTGGGTGCCGCGCTCGACCTCGAACGGCCCCGCGGCGAAGTAGGCGAGGTAGGGCGCCATCGGCTCGTCCGAGCGCCACCGCGTCGTTGCGAACGCCCCGGTGACCTCGCGCCCGACGCGCTGGCCACCGGCGACGACCACCTTGCCGCGCGGCACGCTGATCGAGATGTCCATCAGGGCCTTGTCGCGGGGGTGGTCGTTGGCCGGGAACCACCAGGTCGCCATGTGGGGCTGGTTGACCGCGATCACCTCGGTGCTGCTGGCGACCCAGTTGGACTCCCCCTCCCAGGCGATGTCCGCCGGGTGACCGACGTAGCGCACCACGACGTCGAACGTCCGGCCCGCAGCGATCTGCCGCACAGGCGTGATCGTCAGCTCGTGCGGGTCGGGGCGATCGAGGACGGCCGGCTCGCCGTCGACGGTGGCGCCCGTGACCGGCAGCAGCAGGTCGAGGTTGAAGCTCGTCAGCGGCTCGGTGGCGGTGATCGTGAGGCGCGTCCACCCGCTCAGGCGACGGGACCGGAAGCGGTAGGTGTCGTGGATCTCGTAGCGCTGGACGTCGATGCCGCCGTTGCCGTCGAGGGGGAAGTAGTCGTCGCCGATGCCCGCGGATCCCGACCGTGCCACCGGTGCGGAGTCGTCCGGACCCGCCCCGGGGTGGCCGTCGGCCGACGGGGCGAGCACGAGCACCAGAGCCAGGGCGGCGAACGCCGCTGCTGCTGGCTTCATGCGCCTCAACCTAGTCCAGCGGGAGCTGACACCGGTGTCCGCAACGCGGAGGGGCCGACGTCGACGACGTCGCACTAATTCGGTTGCACCGCACCGATGGCCGGCTCCACCCTGGAGCCAGCCATCGGTGTCTGCCGGTGCCCGACGACGAGGAGCGTGACATGTCGACGACTGTCCCTGGCCTGACCTCAGACCACCCCTCCTCCTCGCACTGGAGCACCCTTGTCATCCCAGCCCTCGTCGTCCCCGGACGACACCCCTGATCGGTCCTTCACCTTTGACTTCACCGTCTACGACGACCTCGACGACCCTGCCCAGCGCTGGTCGACCTGGCTCTCCGTCGAGCCTCTGTGCCGCGGCCCGGAGCCCCGTCCCGACTGGCTCGTGACGTCCCAGGGCGCCATCGACACCGACCTCGGCATCCTCAAGACCGGCAAGGAGGGCGACGTCTTCCTCCTGGAGCGAGCCGACCCCCTCGACCCGGAGCGGTCGGTCGTCATGGCCGCCAAGCGGTACCGAGGCGAGGAGCACCGCTCCTTCCACCGCTCGAGCGCCTACACCGAGGGTCGCAGGACGCGGAACACCCGTGACGCGCGCGCCCTGGCCAAGAAGTCGGCGCACGGCCGGGCGGTTGCCGCCGGCCAGTGGGCCTGGGCGGAGTGGCAGGCGCTCGTGCGGCTCCACGAGATCGGCGTACCGGTGCCCTACCCGGTCCAGATCGACGGGACCGAGATCCTCATGGAGTGGGTCCAGGTCGACGGGGAGACGGCCCCGCGCCTCGCCCAGACCCGCCCCGACCGGGAGCTGTTGGAGTCCTACTGGGCCCAGCTGGTCGACACCCTGACCACCCTGGTCCGGCACGGGATCGTCCACGGCGACCTCTCGCCCTACAACATGCTGGCGGCGGGCGACCGGCTCGTGGTCATCGATCTCCCGCAGGTCGTCGACCTGGTCGCCAACCCGGCCGGGATGGACTTCCTGCTGCGCGACTGCACCAACGTGGCCACGTGGTTCCGCTCGCGGGGTCTCGAGGTCGACGAGCAGGAGCTCTTCGGGGAGCTGATGGCGCGGGCCTTCTGAGTCGTTCACGGGGTCGACTAGGTTCGGCCCCGTGAACCGAACCAGGGGCCGTGGCGTCCGTGTCGAGACGCTCCACGACTTCGACCGGCGGATCGCCCGCGGCGCTCACCGCTTGTCCGGGTGGCGGCTCTACGGCGTCGACCTCCGCGACCGGTCGGCCGAGCTGGCGACGTGCCGCGTGTCCGGGGCGACCTTCCTCGGGTGCACCTTCGCCGAAGGTGACCGCGAGCGGGTCGAGGCCGCGGGCGCGCTGGTGCTGCCGGCGATCGACCACGTGCCGGTCGACGTCTACCGGTCACGGCTCTACGCGGTGGACGAGCTCTACGACACGACGTCCTACGCCGACTCGCTCGACGCCCGGGCCTACGCCTGGTCCCAGCACGGGGACGCCGAGGACGACACGCTCGCCCGGGCGCTGCACGACCACGCCATCGACCAGGCACTCGCGACGTGGACCCACGGTCGACGCCTGGTCGGCGTCATGGGCGGGCACGCGCTCACCCGCGACCAGCCCGCCTATGCCGACGCCGTGCGCCTCGGCGCCGGTCTGGGCGCTCACCACGTGGTCGCGACCGGCGGCGGCCCCGGGGCGATGGAGGCGGCCAACCTGGGCGCTCGCCTCGCGGGTCGCGACGCCGGGGACCTCGACGCCGCGCTCGCCCTGCTGGCTGCCGCGCCGTCGTACCACCCCTCGGTGGGGGCGTGGGTGGGATCGGCGCGGGCCGTGCTCGCGCGCTTCCCGGAGCACGCGGAGAGCCTGAGCATCCCCACGTGGCACTACGGGCACGAGCCGGCCAACCTGTTCGCGACGGCGATCGCGAAGTACTTCCGCAACTCCACCCGCGAGGCGATCCTGCTGGAGGTGTGCGACGCCGGCATCGTCTTCCTGCCGGGGGCCGGGGGGACGGTGCAGGAGATCTTCCAGGACGCCTGCGAGAACTACTACGCCGACGAGTCGTCCGTGGCGCCGATGGTGCTGGTCGGACGCGAGCACTGGACCGAGACCGTGCCCGCCTGGCCGTTGCTCCAGTCCCTTGCCCGGGGTCGCGCCATGGAGCAGCACGTGCACCTCGTCGACACCGTCGACGAGGCCGTCGCCCTCGTCGCCGGCTGACGCGTCCGCCGGCGAGGCGGGCCGGCGTGGCGCGGACGGCGATCACGTCGCGGTAGTGACCGACCAGCGCCTCGTTAACCGACTGCCACGACCGGTCACGCACGCTGCGCCGGGCCGCGAGGCCCATCGTGCGACGGGTGAGCTTGTGGCCGACCAGGCGGTCGACGTACGCCGCGAGGTCGGCGCCGTCACCCGGCTCGTAGAGGTGCCCGGCGACCCCGTCGGCGACGACGTCGATCGGACCACCGGAGCGCGGCGCGACGACCGGGACCCCGGAGGCGAGCGCCTCCTGCGCTGACTGGCAGTAGGTCTCGTGGCGGCCGGTGTGCACGAAGACGTCCAGCGAGGCGTAGGCGCGGCTGAGGTCGTCGCCGTGGAGGACCCCGAGGAAGGTGGCACCGGGGAGCAGGCTGCGCAGCCGCTGCTCCTCCGGGCCACCTCCGACGACCACCAGCGCGTAGCGGGGGTCGTCCGCCAGGTGGCTCAGGAGGTGGAGCTCCTTCTCGGGCGCCAGACGACCGACGTAGCCGACGAGCAGCCGGCCGTCGGGGGCGAGCTGTCGACGCAGGTCGGCGGAGCGCCACACCGGGTGGAACGCCTGGAGGTCGACGCCGCGCGGCCACAGGGCGGTGCCCGGGATCGCGAGGTCGCGCAGCTGCGCGAGGCTGGCCGAGGAGGGCGCCAGGGTGCGGTCGACCTTGGTGTGGATGCGGCGCGTCAACGACGCCATCGCCCGGCCGCCACCGGGCACGTCGTAGCGCTCGGCGAAGCCGACCAGATCGGTCTGGTAGATCGCGACCGTCGGGATCCCCAGGCTCTGCGCGGCCTTCGCCGCCTGGTAGCCCAGCGTCGCCGGCGAGGCGATGTGCACGACGTCGGGCGCGAAGCGCTCCATGATCGAGCGCAGCCGGCGCCGGGTCTCGAGCCCGATGCGGAAGTCGGGGTAGAGCGGCAGGTTGGCGCCACGGGCGTGCAGCACCGGGAACCCGGCGTACGACGACGGGCCGGTGGGCGCGACCAGCGCGGCGTCGTGCCCGGTGGCGGCGAGGTGCTCGAGCACCCGGCGCACGGAGTTGGTGACTCCGTTGACCTGGGGCAGGAACGACTCGGCGACGACGAGGACGCGGAGGCGGTCGGTGCGGGCGGCGGTGGTCCTGGGCAGCTCGATCAGGTCGGCCATGGCAGTGACGCTAGGAGCGCCGCAGCAACGCCCGCCGATCGCTGCGTGGCCGGTGCATGAACGTCGTGGGACGGGTGGAGGCCGTGGTGTCGTGCATGAGTCCCCGGTCAACCGGGGAACCTGGCGCTTGTCCGCCAGTCCCGCCGGGCACTTCACGACCCGATCGGCGCTGCTGAGCGTGGGGGCGGCGGCACGGGCGGCGAACTGCCGACACACCGGCCGCGCCGGCCGCGCCGGCCGTGACGGGGTCAGCGCAGCGGCACGACGTAGGACAGCTCCTGGCCGAAGACGGAGAACCCCGCCCTGCGCAGGATCGGTCCGGAGGTCTCGACGCGTCCCTTGACCAGCCCCATGGTCAGACCGTGCTCACGGGCGTAGTCGAGCCGCGCGGAGAGCAGCGCCCTGTAGACACCATGGCCGCGGGCGTCCTCCAGGACCGAGCCGCCCCACAGCCGGGCCACGTGGTCACCCACGGCGAGGCCGGAGGCCCCGACCGGGCGACCGTCGAGGTAGGCGACCAAGCAGCCGCCCTCACCGGCGGGCACGGTCGTGGCCGCCGTGCGGGCCGCTGACACGAGCTCCTCGTCCGGAGGCATCTCGTCCCCGAACACGCTCGTCTGCACGATCTGGGCGTCGCGCTCGGTGGCGACGTCGGTGTTCCACCGGAGCTCCACGTCGGTCGGGACGTCCAGGTCGACCGCGGGGCCGGTGAGGTCCAGGGCGAGCACGTCGAGCGTCTCGTCGACGACGCCTCCGAGCGCGACCACCGCGTCCTCCAGCCCCTCGGGCGAGCCGAGCGGGACCCACCAGAGCAGCTCGTCGACGTCGTGCTCGCGGGCGCGCTCCATCACCTCACCGACGGCGTCGTCGAGCGGGCGGCGGGGCTCGAGGCGGAGCAGCGCCAGGGGCTGGGTGAACCACGCCGGGTAGCGCACCAGCAGCAGCTCGTCGGTCTCCACCGTCGTCGCCGACTCCGGCACCCAGGTCCACGCCGCGCACGCGGCTGCCACGTCCTCGGGGGTCATGCGCGGCTCCCGAGCGCCCTGGCCAGGCGCCGCTTCATCAAGGTATGCAGGCGAATATCCACGCCTCACGGTAGGTCGAACAGCGCGGAACTTCCCACGGCGACACGCCACCTCCCACGAGGTGCACGCCGTGGGGAGTGGCGTTTCGTCGACGTACCTTGATGGAGCGGCAGCCGAAACAGCCGCCCTCAGGCCTCGGTCGCCGCCAGCTGCCCGCAGGCGCCGTCGATCTCGCGGCCACGGGTGTCGCGGACCGTGGTGGGGACGCCCTTGGCCTCGAGCCGGCGGACGAACTCGCGCTCGTCGGCGGGGTCGGACGCGGTCCACTTGGAGCCGGGGGTCGGGTTGAGCGGGATCAGGTTGACGTGGACCCAGCCCCAGTCGCCGTAGGAGCGCAGGACGTCGCCGAGCAGGTCGGCGCGGTGGGCCTGGTCGTTGATGCCGCGCATCATGGCGTACTCGATGGAGACGCGGCGCTTGGTGACCCGGGCGTAGTTCCAGGCGGCCGCGACGGTCTCGGCGACCGAGAACTTGGTGTTGATCGGCACCAGCTCGTTGCGCAGCTCGTCGTCGGGCGCATGCAGGCTCAGCGCCAGCGTGACCGGGATGCCTTCCTCGGTGAGCTGGTTGATCCGCGGCACCAGGCCGACCGTCGAGACGGTGACGCCGCGTGCGGACATGCCGAGCCCGTCCGGCGTGGGGTCGACGAGGCGGCGTACGGCGCCGATGACCGCCTTGTAGTTGGCCAACGGCTCCCCCATCCCCATGAAGACGACGTTGGAGACACGGCCGGGGCCGCCGGGCACCTCGCCCCGGGCCATCGACCGGGCGCCGGCGACGACCTGCTCGACGATCTCCGCGGTCGACATGTTGCGCTGCAGACCGCCCTGGCCGGTGGCGCAGAAGGGCGCCGCCGCCATGCTCGTCGGTCGCGGCGATCATCATCGGTGTCAGAATGTAACCCGGATGCACG
>NZ_JANNML010000026.1:0-24496 GCF_031397825.1 Nocardioides sp. | reverse complement strand
GACAGCACGACCGATGCGAGCCGCGATCGTGCCTGACGCGCCGTCACAGACCACTCCTGAGCAGTAGGTCCGGTGCTCGACCGATGAGGGACCAGTCTGGCAGGAAAGTCCAGTCCCTGCACGGGTTCTGAGGCGGAAGAGAGCACGCTGTTCACCAGTTGTTGACGTGCAGGTCCAGACCATTCGGATCCCCATACCGGCATACGTAACTCCGCCCGTGTCGGGTCGTTTCGCCGACAGTCACCCCACCCCACCCCACCCCACCCCACCCCACCCCACCGCCGCTCGGGCGCGCACCCCTCCCCCCCAGGAGTCCCCACGTGGCCGGTTCTGCGTCCCACCCCACCCGTCTTCGCTCCAGCCGCCTCGCCCGTTGGTACGGCGCCCTGCCGCGGCGCGGTCAGACCAGCGTCGAGGTCGTGAGCGTCCTTCTCGGCGCCCCGCTCGTCGGCTTCCTCGTCTACGCCCCGCTCGCGTTCCTCGCACCGCCCGTGCTCGAGGTCGTCTTCTGGGTGATCTGGGGATCGCTCGTCGCCACCGCGATCCTCATCGCCATGGAGTATGCGCGTGCCAACCGCTTCCCCGAGCCTCCACTGCCCGAGGCGCCCGGCGACGATCAGCTGCCGGCGCTAGCCACGGTGATCGCGGCCTACCTCCCCAACGAGGAGGCCACCTTGATGGACTCCCTGCGGGCGCACCTGGCCCTCGACTACCCCCACGACAAGCACCTCGTGGTGCTGGCCTACAACTCCCCGGTCTCCCTGCCCATCGAGGCGGACCTGGCCGACCTCGCCGCGGCCGACGGTCGCTTCGTGTCGCTCAAGGTGGCCGGTTCGACCTCCAAGGTGGAGAATCTCGAGGCGGCGCTCGCCCTTGTGGGTGACCGGGTCGAGGTCGTCGGGATCTTCGACGCCGACCACCACCCGCACCCGACTGCTGGCCGTCGGGTCCTGCAGTGGCTGGGCGACGGCGCCGGCGAGGAGCGTTTCGACGTCGTGCAGGGCCAGTGCATGATCCGCAACGTCGATGAGAGCGCGGTGACCCGCACGGTCGCCGCGGAGTTCGCGACCCTCTACGCCGTCGCGCACCCCGGACGCACGGTCGTCAACGACTTCGGCATCTTCGGTGGTAGCAACGGGTGGTGGCGGGCCTCGGTGATCACCAGGCTCGGGCTCGACAGGACCAGGCTCACCGAGGACATCGACGTCACGGCACGGGCCCTCGCCGCCGGCTACCGCCTGGGGACGGACCCCCGGATCATCTCCAGCGAGCTGGCCCCGGCCACCTGGTCGGCCCTGTGGCGTCAGCGGGTCCGCTGGTCGCAGGGTTGGCTCGAGGTCAGCCTGGCGCACCTGCCGCGGCTGATGGCCACGTCGCGGCTCAGCGCGGTGCAACGGCGCGGGGTCGCCCTGCTCTTCGGCTGGCGGATCCTGCACCCCTGGATCGCCACCCAGATGCTTCCGCTGGTCCTGGCCATGTCGCTGGTCCCGGGCCGCGACATCTCGTGGTTGCTGCTCTTCTTCCTGGTGTCGAGCATCGGCGTCAACGGGATCCCGATCCTCCAGGCGATCGCCGGTCATCGGCTCGCGCCTCCCGGCATCGCAGGCCGGACGGGTCTCTTCACCCGCTTCGCCCTGATCAGCCTGGTGTTCTACGCCGAGTACCGTGCGGTCGCCAACCGAGGTGCCGTGGTGCGTCACCTGCTCGGCGCCAGCACGTGGGACGTCACGGCCCGCACCGGCGCGCGGAGCCCCGGCGCCCCCGCCGAGCGTCGTACGACGGGCAGCCGACTGGCCGGCGCGCAGGTCGCGGCCCTGGAGGCCTCGTGATCGCCGCAGCCGGCCGGCCTCAGCGCAACCACCACGGGTTCGGTCGGGCGTCGGCGCGCCCCGGTGGCCGCTCGTCCTTCAAGGTGCGCGGGGTCGAGGGCTGGCGTGGTGTGGCCTGCCTCCTCGTCGTCGGCTACCACGTCTGGCAGAACATGGACGTGCGGGGCGACGGCATCGGTCCCACGGGCGGCTCGACCGATGTCCTGGTCGCGGTCCTCAGCCTGGACCTGGTCGTCGACCTGTTCTTCGTCCTCTCCGGACTCCTGCTCTTCCTGCCGTTCGCGCACGCCGCCCTCGACGACTCGCGCAGCGTCCCGGCCCGACGTGAGTTCCTCTGGCGCCGCGTGGTGCGACTCTTCCCGCCTTACCTGGTGGTGGTCGCGATCGCCTGGTCGTCGCGCAACTTCGGGGTCGAGACCGCGCAGTGGGTCGACCTGCTCGAGCACCTGTTCCTGCTGCAGTCCTTTGACTCCGAGCGCATCTTCTACACGGTCGGTCCGGCCTGGACGCTGTCGATCGAGTGGGTCTTCTACCTCTCCCTGGCCGTCCTCGGGCCTCTCGTCGTGCGCGAGGTGCGACGGGTCCCGGACCGGTCGGTCCGGGCTCGCCGGCTGCTGCTGATGTTCGCCCTCGTGGCACTCGTCTCGGTTCTCTACAAGCTCAACGTCGAGCTGGTCTGGCAGACGCCGGTCACCGACTGGGCGTGGCGCTTCGGCCCCGCGGCCAAGGCCGACGACTTCGCGATCGGCATGGCGCTCGCCGTGGTCATGGTCTGGATGGACGGCAGGCACGTCCCCGTGGTGCCGAGCGCTGTGCTCGCCCTCGCCGGGGGCTACCTGTTGTGGACGGCCCGCGCCGACGTGACGGACTCGGACTCCCTGCTGGTGATGCTGCGTCACCCGGTGGCCGCTCTGGGGTGGGCCCTGGTCCTCTTCGCGGTGATGAGCTGCGCGAGCGAACGACCCGCACGCTGGGTCGACAACCGGCTCTTCGTCCGGCTCAGCATCGTGGCGTACACGACCTACCTGGTGCACGAGCCCGTCCTGCTCGCCTTGATGAGTGCGGGCCTGTTCCGCACCGACGTGGACTGGATCCTCGTCAACCTCGTGACGGTCACGGCCGGCACGCTCGTCGCGGCGTGGGTGCTGCACCGCGTCGTCGAGGAGCCATGGGTGGACCTGGCTGCGCTCCAGGCCCGCGGGGGAGGGCGTCGTGATCTCTACGCGCACCTCGCGGCTCCCCTCACCGCTCGGGCCCCACGGTCGCCGATGCCCGGTGACCCATCGACCCTGCGCGAGGACGCTCTGGTCGCGGCAGGTCACGACTCCCCGGTCGTGCTCGTGTCGGGGGAGCGGTCGTGATCGGCCGCGTCGCCGCCGCCGTGGTGGCCGCCGGCCTGGTCGCGGGCCTGGGCTACGGACCGGTCCTGCACTACCTGGAGCCGGCCGGGGCCGCCTCGATCCTGGACGTGCGCGTGGTGGACGACCCCTTCGCCGCGCCACGGCTCCCGGCCTGGCCACGCGGGGCCGTCGACTCCTCGCGTGGACTCGTCGACCTGCGGCTGACGGAGTCGGTCGAGCCGCCTGCGCTGCCGATCACCTTCGCTGACGCGCAGGAAGCCCTGGACGCGCCGGCGACGGTCACGGTCGTGGCCGAGCCCCGCAACCGTGCGATCCCCGGGGTGGGCGTGGAGCTGACGGCGAGCGACGTGGAGGACCTCGCCGCCCTGGACGAGCCCGGTCGCAGCGCCGTTGTGCGGATGCTCACCGCCGCGGACGGAGCCGCCCTGTCGGTCTTCGCCCTGGGGACGGGCACGGCGGGCCGCACGCTCCTCGTCGCCGGCGACTCGTCGGGGACGCGCCGCGCGCTGCTCGACGACTTCCCCGCCGAGGAGGACCTGCTGCGGGTGTGGGCCCAGCTGCGGCCGGACCTGTCGGTCCTGGTGCCCGAGGGTGCGACGCTCGACGACGACGGCGTCTACGGACCGGCTGCGACGACGGGCCTCCCCGTGCCGGCTGACCGGGCCCGCCGCGCGGAGCCGGGCACGCGTGCGTGGAGCCAGGTCGTCGACCAGGTCGTGCACGACGAGATCTTCGCCGCGCTCGACGCCGGCCGGCCCCCCGTGGCCTCGGCGCTCATGGCAGGGCGGTCGCCGGCGGGCCTGCTCGAGCTCGACGGCGGCGACAGCCGGCTGACGCCGCGGGGCACGGCGTACGCCGTCGCGGCGCGAGCCGTCCAGCCGGGGAGCCGGCTGATGGCGACCCGGGCCACCGGTGACCTCGGGGCACGGGCCCTCGCCCGGCCCGACGGTGGTGCCAGCGTGTTGGTGTGGAACCCGCGCGGTGCGCGCACGGTCACGCTGCAGCTGCCCGACGGCGACCGGTTCCTCCGCTTCGAGGTGGAGGTGGCGGCCCGGTCCCTCACGAGCGTGGTCCTGGGCGACCGATGAGGCTGGTCCACCTGCTCGTCGGCGCGCTCGTCCTGGGCGGCGGCGTCGCGTGTGGCTCCGGAGGGGACACGGTGGCAGACGACTCCTGTGCCGACCTGACGGTGATCGGGGCCCGCGGCTCGGGACAGGCGGTCGACGCCGCGGAGCCGCGCGGCTTCGGGCTGGAGGCGGGGCTGCTGGCGCAGGCTGTCGGGGAAGCGGCGTCGGTGGCCCCCTACGACTGGGACACGACATTCGCGGGTGTCGACTACCCGGCGGTCGACGTGCCCACGGCGCGCGCCGACCCGGCCGCCTTCGACGCCAGCGTGCGCGACGGGGCCCTCGCAGCGCTCGACCTCGCCACGGGCGCGGTCGCCACGTGCCCCGGCACCCGTCTGGTCGTCATCGGCAGCAGCCAGGGCGCGGTCGTGGCGCACGGCCTCGCGTCCTTGCTCGGCGCGCAGGAGCAGCAGGTCGTGCGTGAGCGGGTGCTGGGCATCGTGCTCCTCGGCGACCCCACCCGTGACCGCGGCGACGGCGACGTCGAGCACGCCGACCTGCGAGGAGTGTCGACCGACGACGGCTTCATCGCCACCGACGTCCTCGACGTCGCCGCATCGTTGCGTGGACGGGTGCTGTCGGTGTGCGTGCAGGGTGACTCGGTGTGTGCCTCACCCTCCGGAGCCACCTGGGCCGACCTGGTCATCACCCCCGAGCACAACGAGGCCTACGGCGAGGAGGTCCACCCGACCGTGCTCGGCTGGCTGGGCAGCAGGTCACCGCTGTCCTGACCGGGCCGCCTCTCCCTGCCTCACTCCAGGGTGTTGACCATGAACTGCGCGGCGTGGGTGACGTAGTCCCAGAACTTCTCGTCCTGCTCGGGGGTGAGCGCGACCTCGTCGAGGCCGGCACGGAAGTGCAGCAACCAGCGGTCCTTGGCCTCGGGGGTGACCGCGAAGGGAGCGTGCCGCATCCGCAGGCGGGGGTGGCCCCGGGTGTCGGAGTAGGCGGTGGGTCCGCCCCAGTACTGCACGAGGAAGAGCAAGAAGCGCTCCTCGGCCGGTGCGAGGTCCTCCTCGGGGTAGAGCGGGCGCAGCACCTCGTCGGTGGCGACACCCTCGTAGAACTTCGCGACGATACGTCGGAAGGTCTCGAAGCCGCCGATCTCGTCGTAGTAGGTGGTCACGGACCCATTGTGCTGGGCGCGCCCGGGAGGCTCGTCACCGGCGTGCGAGACTCGGCCGGCAGGGCGACCGACGGCGCCCGACACCCCCGATCACCAAGGAGCGAACGCACATGGCAACGACTCGCAAGGCCACGACTCACTGGGAAGGCAGCCTGTTCGAGGGCGCCGGCAAGGTCACGTTCGAGTCCTCCGGACTCGGCACGTACGACGTCTCCTGGCCCTCGCGTGCCGAGGAGGCGAACGGCAAGACCAGCCCCGAGGAGCTGATCGCCGCTGCCCACTCGTCCTGCTTCTCGATGGCGCTCAGCAACGGACTGGCCAAGGCCGGCACCGCGGCGACGTCGCTCGACACGACCGCCGACGTGGAGTTCACGCCCGGCACCGGCATCACCGGCATCAAGCTGACCGTCCGCGCGGTCGTCGACGGCATGAGCAACGACGACTTCGTCGCCGCCGCCGAGGCCGCCAAGACCGGCTGCCCCGTCAGCCAGGCGCTGACCGGCACCACGATCACGCTCGACGCAGCACTCGCCTGACCCCGGCACCCGCACCACTCAGGGCTGGTCGGCCCCGGCCGCGGCCGGGGCGGCCGGCTCCTGGCGGTTCCAGATGACCCGCTGCGGGAACGGGATCTCGATCCCCTCGTGGTCGAAGCGGGCCTTGATCCGCTGACGCATCTCGCGAGCCACGGCCCACTGCTCCATCGGCGCGGTCTTGAGCGTGACGCGGACGGTGACGCCGTCGATCCCCAGGCTCTCGACGCCCCAGACCTCCGGCTCCTCGATGACGAGGTTCTTGTAGTCCTCGTCCTCCCACAGGTCGTGGGCGACGTCCTGCAGCACCCGACGCACGCGGGCGAGGTCCTCGCCGTAGGACACGTTGATGTCGAGCACCGTGCGCGCCCAGTTCTGGCTCATGTTGCCGACGCGCAGGATCTCGCCGTTGGGGACGTACCAGACGGTGCCGTTGACGTCGCGGAGCCGCGTGATGCGCAGGCTCACCGCCTCGACGGTGCCGCTGGCCTCGCCCACGTCGACGACGTCACCGACGCCGTACTGGTCCTCGAGGATCATGAAGATGCCGGACAGGAAGTCCTTGACCAGCGACTGCGCGCCGAAGCCGAGCGCCAGCCCGATGATCCCGGCGCTGGCGATGATCGGGGCGATGTTGACGCCGATCTCGCTGAGGATCATGGTCCCGAAGATGGCGACCAGGACGCCGGTGATGATGCTCTTGAGCAGGCTCCCGATGGTCTTGGCCCGCTGGACGCGTCGGGTCGAGGTCACGGCGTCGTGGGTCATCGGCGCGTGCGGGCCTCGTCGCACCTTCGACAGGCGTCCCACGGCGTCCGGCAGCACCCCGGACTCGGCACGCTTCACCACGCGGTCGACGAGGCGGTGCAGCACCCAGCGCACGGCGAAGGCCAACAGCACGAGACCCACGAGCGCCATCGGCGCTCCGATCAGCACATCGGCCACCTGGGCGACCACCGAGTTGTCGGTGAGCCTCAGGGCCAGGTCGCAGACGGTCTCTCCGGTCTCGCACGGGTCGGTCGTCGCAGAAGGAAGCATGCGCCCATGCTTAGCATCTCTGGTCGGGGCTATCGAGCCGAGCCGATACCCTGGTCCCCGTGACCACGACGTTCTTCCACGCACTGCGCCGAACGGCGCTCGTCCTCGTGACGGGGCTCACCTCCGTGGGCCTCTCCCTGGCCCTCGCCTCACCCGCGAGCGCCGAGCCTTCGGAGGGATGGCCGGCGGCAGAACCCGTCGACATGCTCAGCGCGGTCCTGCTGCTGGCCGGTGTCCCGATCCTGCTCTTCGTCGCCATCGCGGGTGCCGTCTACGTGCCGGCCCTCGTGCGCGGCGAGCGGATCGCCCCGGGCGCCCCCCACGTCGAGAACCAGTGGCTCGGCGGCCCGCGCAAGAGCGCAAGCGAGCTCGCAGGCCCCGACACCGCCACGTCCGAGGCCGGTGGCGCCAGTGGCCGCTGGTGACCCCTTCAGCAGCGCGGAGAGGTTCGCGCTCGACGAGACGATCCGCAAGGCGGAGCAGCTGTGCCGTGCGGAGATCTCGGTGTTCGTCGGCACGTCGGGCAGTGAGCCGCGCGCCTTCGCGACGAGCCTGCACAACTCGTTGGTGGCACCCGCGCGCAGCATCCTGATCCTGGTGGACCCGACGGCTCGAGCCCTCGAGGTCGTCACCGGTGCCTACGTGCGCCGCACCCTCAGCGACCCCGAGGTCGAGCTCGCGATCCTCGCGATGCAGACCGACTTCGCTGCCGGCGACCTGGTCGGCGGCCTGCGGCGCGGGATCAGCTTCCTGGCCGAGCACGCCCGTCCGCCCGAGATGCTGCACGCCGGGGAATGACGTAGTGCTTCCCCGGCGTGCAGCAGCGTCAGGTCAGACCTCGGCGTCCTTCGCCTGAGCTGCCAGCGCGCGGGCGACGTCGGCACGTCCCTCGCGCACGTAGCGCTTGGCGGCCGGGTTGGCCGGTGAGGTCTCCAGCCACGCGTCAACGCGGCCCAGCAGGTCCTCGCTGGCGAGCTGGCGCGGGAAGATGAACTCCAGCGCCGTCGACGCCCGCGCGGTGCCGAGGTGCTCCCAGATGTCGTCAGCGGCGGACAGGTAGGTCTCGACGTAGGGCTCGAGGACCTCGTCCTGGCCGGCCCGCTGGAACGACATGATGATCGAGCGCTGCGTCTCGTTGGGCGTGTCGGTCCGGGTGATCGCCGCCTCCCAGGCGGTGGCCTTGGCCTCCGCGGTGGGCTGGGCGGCCCGGGCAGCAGCGGCGTGCTCCTGGCCGGAGATCGTGGCGTCGAGCGCCAGCTCCTCGGTGATCCGCTCCTCGCCGACGGCGCCCGCGGCGGCGAGCGCCGTCACGAGGACCCAGCGCAGGTCCTGATCGACGGCCAGGCCCTCGAAGGTCAGCGACCCGTCGAGCAGCGAGGTCAGGTCGGCGAGCGCGGCCTCGCTGTGGGCGATGCCCGCGAAGGACCGGGCGAAGGTCAGCTGCTGGTCGCTGCCGGGCTCGGCCGCGGCGAGCAGCTCGCGCAGGCCGCGCTCCCACGCAGCGGCCAGGGCCGACCGGTTGGCCTTGGCGGAGAAGTGGTTGACCGCCTGGGCGGCGTACGTCGGGATCCGGCTGACGCCCCACGGGTCGGTCTCGGCGCCGATGTTGCGCAGCACGAGGGCGACGAAGTCGGACGCACGCATCTCGGCATCACGGGTCATGTCCCATGCCGCACCCCAGACGAGGGCGCGGGCCAGCGAGTCGTCGAGGAGCGAGAGCCCGTCGACCACCGTGGCGAGCGAGCGCTCGTCGAGGCGGATCTTGGCGTAGGTGAGGTCGTTGTCGTTGAGCAGCAGCAGGTCGGCCTGCCGCTCGCCCGCGAGCTCGGGGATCGCGGTGAGCTCGCCCTCGACGTCGGTCTCGACATAACGACGACGGACCAGCCGGGTCTCGCCGGCCTCGTTGGCGACCGCGTCGTAGAGACCGATGCCGAGCCGGTGCCGGCGCAGGGTCGGCCAGTCGGGGTCGGCACCCTGTCGCACGGACACCGAGGTGTAGCGGCCGTCGTCGTCCATCTCGAAGACGGGGGAGAGCGTGTTGACGCCGGCGGTCTGGAGCCACTCCTGGGCCCAGCTGCCGAGCTCGCGGCCGGACGACTTCTCCAGCGCGGCGAGCAGGTCCTTGAACTCGGGGTTGCCGAAGGCGAAGTCCTTGAAGTACTGCTGGAGCCCGGCCTGGAAGTCCTCGAGGCCGACCCACGCGACGAGCTGCTTGAGCACCGAGGCGCCCTTGGCGTAGGTGATCATGTCGAAGTTGACCTCGACGGCCTGCAGGTCGTGGTTGTCCGCGGCGATCGGGTGCGTCGAGGGCAGCTGGTCCTGGCGGTAGCCGGTCTGCTTGCGGGCGTTGGCGAAGCCGGTCCACGCGTCGGTGTACTCGGTGGCCTCGACCTCGGCGTGGTAGCAGGCCCACTCCGCGAAGGACTCGTTGAGCCACAGGTCGTCCCACCACTTCATGGTCACGAGGTCGCCGAACCACATGTGCGCCATCTCGTGCAGGATCACCGAGCAGCGGAACTCGTAGAACGAGCGCGGCTGGCGGCTGCGAGGGAGGTACTCGTCGCGCAGCGTCACGCAGCCGGCGTTCTCCATCGCGCCCATGTTGTACTCCGGCACGTAGAGCTGGTCGTACTTGCCGAAGGGGTAGGGGTAGTCGAAGGCCTCCTCGAAGAAGGCGAAGCCCTGCTCGGTGATCGTCACGAGCTCCTCGACGTCCAGGTGCTCCACGAGCGACTGGCGGCAGTAGTGGCCGAGCGGGATCTCGCCGTGCTTGCCGGCGTAGACGTGCTGGACCTCGTGGTACTCACCGGCGACGAGGGCGGTGATGTAGGTCGACATCCTCTTGGTGGGCTCGAAGCGCCAGACACCGACCTCGCCGTTGACCTCGGGCTCGGGGGAGGGCGAGTTGGAGACGACCTTCCAGTGCGCGGGTGCGGTCACGTTGAAGGTGAAGACCGACTTGAGGTCGGGCTGCTCGAAGGTGGTGTAGACGCGGCGGGCGTCGGGGACCTCGAACTGGGAGTAGAGGTAGACGCGGCCGTCGACCGGGTCGACGAAGCGGTGCAGGCCCTCGCCGGTGTGGCTGTAGGGCAGCTCGGCGCGCACGCGCAGCTCGTTGTCGGCCTGGAGGTCGTCGAGGAGGATCCGCGAGTCGACGTAGGCGTCGACGACATTCAACGGGCTCCCGTTGAGGGTCACCTCGTGCAGCGTGGCGCCGACGAGGTCGGCAAAGGTGGAGGCCCCGGGCTGCGAGCACGTGAACCGGATCACGGTGGTGCTCTCGAAGACCTTGTCGGACACGGTGAGGTCGAGGTCGATGGTGTAGGACTCGACGGCCAGGAGGGCGGCGCGGGCGGCGGCCTCGTCCCTGGTCAGGTTGGTTCCAGGCATGCCCGCCATCATGGCAGCAGCCCTCGCAGGGTCACCAACCAGCGGGCGGACCCCCACCCCGGATGGTTGCCCTGGGGGCACGAGTGGGACGTGGGGCTGGTGTCACTCCCTGAGAAAATTGTCACGAAACGCCGCGCGTGGTGCTTGACACCTGTTTAATCTCCCTTCGTGACCCGAACTCGGCGGCTCGGCTGCACCCTGCTCCTCAGCGGGTTGATGCTGTCCCTGACCCCCTTCGTCGGGGTGGGCTCCGTCCAGGCCGAGGAGCAGGTCGACGAGCAGGGGGTCGAGGAGCAGGTCGACGGGCCGTCCCTGACCCGCTACGGCGCCGTCGAGCAGCGCTCGTCCGCCTACCTGTGCACCGGCTACGTCGCGTGCGCCGAGGCCGGCTACTCCCACTTCGGCTACCGCACCGCCGGCTCGCAGATGTACTGGCGGATGTACGCCGGCCACAACTGCACCAACTATGTCGCCTACCGGATGGTGCGCAGCGGCCTGCCGAATGAGCGCCCGTGGACCGGTGGTGGCAACGCCACGGAGTGGGGCGCCAAGAAGGCCGGCATCACTGACGCGGTCCCGACGGTCGGCTCCGTCGCCTGGTGGCGGGCCAACGCGCCCGGCACCGGCTCGAGCGGCCACGTGGCCTACGTCGAGGAGGTCGTGTCCAGCACGGTCATCGTGGTCTCGGAGGACAGCTGGGGAGGTGACTTCCACTGGCGCACGATCCGCAAGGCCGACGGCCGCTGGCCCTCGGGCTTCATCCACTTCAACGACCAGAGCGTCACCAACGTCGAGCCGCCCGTCGTCGAGGGCACGCCCCGCGTCGGCAGCCCGCTGGTCGCCAGCGCCGGCACCTGGAAGCCGGCCGGCTCCTACGCGTTCCAGTGGCTCGTGGACGGCGCCGCCATCTCGGGTGCCACCGCCGCGCGCTACGTCCCGACGCCGGCCCAGCGCGGGAAGCGCCTGACCGTGCAGGTCACGGCCACCAAGAAGGGCTACGCCGCGGCGACCGCGCGCAGCCCGGCCCCCGACGACGTGCGGGTCGGCGAGCAGACCAGCACCGCAGCCCCGGTGGTCTCCGGCGTGGCCGAGGTCGACGAGGTCCTCACCGTCAGTGCCGGTGGCTGGTCGCCCGAGCCCGGCTCCACGACCGTCCAGTGGTACGCCGACGGCGAGGCCATCGCGGGCGCCACCGGGTCGCAGCTGCGCCTGGCCCAGCCGCAGATCGACGCCCGGATCACTGCGGCCGTCACCTCGCGCACACCGGGCTACGCGCCCAAGAAGGCCGTCTCGGAGGCCACGGCCCCGGTCATCGCCGGCACCATCGCGATCATCCAGCCCTTCGCGCTGAGCGGCCTCGAGCGGTTCGGCCGGACGCTCACCGTCGTCCCGGGTGTCGTCGAGCCGTCCGACGCGACCGTCGCCTACACCTGGCTGCGCGACGGCGAGCCGATCGCCGGCGCCACGGGCCCGTCGTACGAGCTGAGGGGCGGGGACGTCGGCTCCCACGTCTCGGTGCGCCTCGACCTGAGCCGCTCCAGCTATCGCAGCACCTCCCAGGTCGTCCGGGGCGACTCGCCGGTGATGACCAAGCCGGTGCTGCACGTGAGGCCCGCGAGCACGCCGCGCCGTGCGGTCGTCATCGTGCGGGTCGCCGCACCCGGCATCGCCCGCCCGACCGGCACGGTCACCGTCTCGATCGGCGCCCGCAAGGTCACCGCGGACGTCGTTGCCGGCAAGGCGCGCCTGGTCCTCGACGGGCTCACGCCCGGCTGGAAGAAGGTGCGCGTCCTCTACTCCGGCAGCGGTGCCGCACTGCCGGCGGCCGGGTCCGAGCGGGTGTTCGTCAAGAAGCGGTAGGAGCAGGGGAAGAGGTTCGGGCCCCGAGGTGTTGGATCTGTTCATGACCACGACCCAAGCCGACTTCTGGTTCGACCCGCTGTGCCCCTTCGCCTGGATCACCTCACGCTGGATCCTCGAGGTCGAGCAGGTGCGCGACATCGACGTGACCTGGCACGTGATGAGCCTGGCCTACCTCAACAAGGACAAGGACATCTCCGACGAGTACCGCGAGATGCTGGAGCCGGCCTGGGGGCCGGTGCGCGTCTGCATCGCGGCCGAGCAGAAGCACGGACGTGACGTGCTGCTGCCGCTCTACACCGCGATGGGCACCCGCATCCACAACGGCGGCGAGAGGATCTCGCGCGAGATGATCGCCGCAGCCGTGGCCGACGCCGGGCTCGAGCCCGAGCTCGTCGGCGCGATGGACGACACGTCCCTCGACGAGGCCGTGGCGGCCTCGCACCACGAGGGGATGGACCAGGTCGGCGACGACGTCGGCACGCCGACGATCGCCTTCGAGGGCGCGGCCTTCTTCGGGCCGGTGCTCTCCTCCATCCCCCGCGGCGAGGAGGCCGGTCAGCTGTGGGACGGGTGCGTCGCGGTCGCGAAGTTCCCCCACTTCTACGAGCTCAAGCGCTCGCGGACGGGCGATCTCGACTTCAGCTAGGACCAAGGTCCCGAGTCTGTGAAGATTGTGGTGGGTTCTGGTGTCGCACCAGGACGGCAGGGCTAACCTCTCAGGTGCCGTGACTTGAGGGGTACCAGCGCCGGGGGGCAGGCTGGGCCAGGGGAGATTCCTGCGTCCTTCGACGCCTCGAGCCACCCCCGGCACCTCACGCCAGCAGGCTGAGAACTGGGGGGTTCACCAATGTTCGTTCGCGAACGCGCGCTCTCGCGCGCCCTGACCAAGCTCGTCGTCCTCGTCATCCTGGCGATCGCGACCGCGCTCCTACCGTCCGCGGCACTGGGACAGAGATCGGTGGCCTCGGCTCAGGCCGGCGCAGGCAGTGATCCGGGCGGCAACAACGGCACGGTGAAGATCGTGGAGGACGGGGACTTCGACTCGATCCCCAACAACGACCCCCACGTCGGGTGCACCTTCAGCGTCGAGTGGTACGGCTTCGACCAGGGAGCCGACATCATCTCGAAGGTCACCTTCGAGATGCAGGCGCCGACCGCGAGCGTCGGACTGACGGTCTCCGGGCCGCCGACCGTCTTCGTCGGTGGTGACCCGGCCACGGGTGCGGGCACGCCCACCGGCCTCGACGGGAGACAGTCCTACACGCTCAGCTTCGACGGCCCGGCCCACCCGATCCAGGGCTACCACCTCAAGCTCACCATCGAGACCCCGGGCTCCCAGGGCAGCGACAAGAAGCACAAGGTCTTCTGGGTCGAGGGCTGTGACCCCGTCCAGCCGCCGACCCCGGGCATCAGCCTCGAGAAGTCGGTCAGCGACAGCTTCGACGCCGGCTCGGACGGCCAGCTCGGCGAGACGCTGACCTACGCGTTCTCGGTCACCAACACCGGCAACGTCCCGCTGACCAACCTGGCGATCACCGATGCCAAGCTCGGCATGAGCAACGTCGCCTGCGTGGCCAACCTGGCCGTGGGGGAGACCAAGCCGTGCACGACGACGAAGTCGTACGTCGTGACGGCGGCCGACATCGCGCACGGATCGGTGCACAACGTGGCCACCGCGTCGGCCAAGCCGCCGACCGGGCCCAGCGTGACCGACGACGACGACGCGACGATCCCGACTCCGGCCAAGCCGGCGATCGTGGTCGCCAAGACCGTCGCGGACAGCAACGACGCCGACACGGTCGCCTCCCTCGGGGAGACCTTGACCTACACCTTCACGGTGACCAACACCGGCAACGTCCCGCTGACCGGCATCACCATCTCCGACCCCAGGCTCTCCATGAGCAACGTGCCCTGCGTGGCCAACCTGGCCGTCGGTGCGAGCCACACCTGCCCGACCAGGACCTACGTCGTCACCGCGGCGGACCTCGCGGCGGGCAAGGTCTACAACGTCGCGACCGCCCAGGGCACGCCGCCCGGCGGCGGTGACGTCATGGACGACGACGACGCGAACATCCCGACGCAGTCGACCACGCCGGCGATCGACATCGAGAAGTCCGTCACGGACGGCCCTGACGTCGACCAGGTCGGTGGGCTCGGGGAGACGCTGACCTACACGTTCGTGGTCACCAACACCGGCAACCTGCCGTTGACCGACGTGCGGGTCTCCGACGCCAAGCTCGGCATGTCCAACGTGCCGTGCGTGGCCAACCTGGCCGTCGGTGCGAGCTTCACCTGCCCGACCAGGACGTACGTCGTCATCGCCGGTGACATCGCCAACGGCTCGGTGCACAACACCGCGACCGCCGCCGGGACGCCACCCACGGGCGGGGACGTCACCGGGCACGACGACGCGACGATGCCGACACCAGGCGCACCCGCGATCCACCTGGAGAAGTCGGTCGCCGACAGTGGCGATGCGGACTCGCTCGCGGGGCCGGGTGAGGTGCTGACCTACACGTTCGTCGTCACCAATACCGGCAACGTGCCGTTGACCAACGTCGTGATCGACGACGTCAGGCTCGCCATGAGCAACGTCGCCTGCGTGGCCAGCCTGTCGGTGGGTGCCAGCGCGACCTGCCCTGTCAAGAGCTACACCACCACGTCGGAAGATGTTGCGGCTGGCTCGATCCACAACACCGCGACGACCACCGGCACGCCGCCGTCGGGTCCCGCTGTGAAGGACGACGACGACGCGACCATCGCCACGGCCAGCGCGATGGCACGGATCTTCCTGGACAAGCAGGTCCTCGACAGCTCCGACGCCGACGCCGTCGGGTCGCTGGGCGAGGTGCTGACCTACACGTTCCACGTCACCAACACCGGCAACGTGGACCTGACCGACGTCACCATCAGCGACCCGATGTTCGGACTGACCAACGCCCCCTGCGCCGCCTACCTCGCCGCGGGAGCCACCACCGGCTGTCCGCTCCTGCCGGGGCAGTCGCACACGGTGACCCAGAGCGACGTGGACCACGGGTCGGTCGACAACACGGCCACCACGAGCGGCACGCCGCCCACCGGCCCCCAGGTCACCGACGACGACACGGCGAACGTGCCGGTCGCCGGCGGGGACCCCGACGACGTCGACCTGGTGGTCGGCAAGTCCTCGGACGTCACCATCGCCGGACCGGGTGACGCCGTCACCTACACGATCAACGTCCGCAACCAGGGCGACGGCGACGCGCACGACGTGGTTGTCACCGACACCCTGCCGCACGGCACGACGTACGTCTCCTCGTCCGCCCCGTGCACGCACTCTGCGGGCACGGTCACCTGCGCCCTCGGCACCATCGAGGCCGGCGACGACCGGAGCGTGACCATCACGGTCAAGGTCAACGCCATCACCGGAGGGGGTGGCAGCACCAGCCACCAGCACCAGCTGGACTACACCAAGGTGGAGTCGCACATCTCGTCGTTCTCCGGCGTGACCACGGGCACGACGCAGTGCCCGAGCGGGTACGTCGCGACCGACGGCTCGGTGCGACTGGACCACGTCGACCAGGGGACGGGCGGCTTCGAGGACGTCGAGGTCCTCACCAGTGCCGTGACCTCGGACGGGACGGGCTGGACCGGGACCATCCGGAACAACACCACCGGCCAGGTACAGGCCAAGGTCGAGGTCGTGTGCGCGAGCGAGCGGACCGTCTCCGGCGAGGACCACAGCCACCCGCTGGTCATCACCGGCCCCTCGGCCTCGACCCAGGCGTTCGGCCCCGGCCGCCACGTCGTCGACCTCACCTGCGCGGCCGGGTCCTACCCGATCCAGCCCAGCTATGTGCTGAGCGCCGGTACCGCCGTCGTGGGTAGCCGTGGCACCGGGTCGGCGTGGCAGTTCATCGTCGATGTGGACACCTCGGCGACCGGCACGTTCAGCATCCGCTGCCTCTCCTCGGCACTGGGCAGCGCGTCCGGCCACAGCCACGACCTGGTGTTCACCGCGCTGTCCGACACCGTCACGGTGCCGGCCGGTCAGACGGTGGAGAAGAGGCTGACCTGTCCCGACGGCTACAAGGGCATCGTGGCCTGGGCCGACATCGACCCAGGTCTGGTGTCGCTGGGCAACGACCCGCAGCCGATCACCCGGGTGTTCACGTTCCACAACCCGACCGGTGGCTCTCTCAGTGCACGCTTCGGCCTGCTCTGCGTGGCGATCCGGACCCAGGGGGCGGACGACCCGGGCGATGGGCAGGTCACCAACACCGCGTCGGCGGCGACGAGCAGTCATGACGTCGACACCGGCAACAACAGCGACTCCGCCACGGTCACGGTCAACCCGACGGGAGTCACCGTGACGCCTCGGGCGACGGTCGGTTCCAACGCCGGTAGGACCACGGTCCAGCTCGCTCTGGCGACGGGCGCGAAGCGCTCGGTCACCTTGAGGCTGTTGACCGCAGGCAAGGTCGCCGGTCTGAGGTCCGGTGCCGTCCTGGCCCAGGGCAGGGCCACCCTGGAGGCCGGCTCGGAATCGGTCCGCCTGGTCGCCAAGGGCGCCGCAGCCAAGGCACTGAGGAGCGGGAGGATCGGCAAGGCCACCCTGGTCATCCTCAGCAGGGGACAACGGGAGGTCATGGTGATCAAGCTTCGCTAGCGGCCGACCGGAGAGTCGACTGGAGGGGCTGGTGTGGCGCAGGATGGCATGTCATGCGGATCTCGGACATCGCCACACTCGTCACATCAGTCGCTCTGACCACCGTGTTGCTGGTGAGCCCGGCGCCGGTCGCCGGTGCCGCTTCGGCGGCTCCTGCGGCCGGCCCTGCCGTCGCTGCCCGGCCGGTCCTCCGGCTCCAGGTCGACCCAGGGGCGACGGTGCGGTCCCTGGAGGTCCTGGCCGCGGAGGCCCGCGCGCCGCGCGCCACGTCGTCGTACTCGATGGTGGGGCTGACGTGGCGCGGCACCGACCCGACGCTGCGCGTGCGCTCGCGCGGGCCCGAGGGGTGGCGGCCCTGGCGCGAGGCCGAGGTCCTGGCCGACGGTGCCGCCGGTGAGGGCACTCCGGGGCTCCGCGCGACCGAGCTGCTGTGGATGGACCGCTCCGACGGCGTCCAGGTCGACGTGGACGGCTCCGGTCACCGGGGTCTCCGACTGGTGCTGATCGACCCGGGCGTCCGCGCCGAGGACCGCGCGGCAGCGACACCCTCGTCGGGCACGACGCAGCGCGTCGCTCCGGCCTCGGGCCGGGCGCCGCAACCCGAGCTGATCAGCCGCCAGCGCTGGGGCGCCGACCCGTCGTGGCGCAACGGGAAGCCGCGCTACAACGCAGGCATCCGGCAGGTCGTGGTGCACCACACGGCGTCGGGCAACGACTACACGCGCGCCGACGTGCCGGGGATCCTGCGTGGGATGTACCGCTACCACACGCAGTCGTTGGGCTGGTTCGACCTCGGCTACAACTTCGTCGTCGACCGCTTCGGTCGGGCCTGGGTCGGCCGCTCGGGCGGGGTGGGCCGACCTGTCCGTGGGGCGCACGCGCTGGGCTTCAACCACGCCTCGGTCGGCATCTCGGTGATCGGCAACTTCGAGGCCGCCAAGCCCACGAATGCCGCCGTGACGATGGTCGTGCGCCTCGCGGCGTGGAAGCTCGACCGCTACGGGCACGACGCGCGTGGTGGCGTGACCGTCCGCTCCGAGGGCAGCGACCGCTATGCCGCCGGTCGCCAGGTGCGGCTGCCGGTGATCTCGGGCCACCGCGCCACGAACGAGACCGCGTGCGCGGGAGAGAGGCTCCAGGCCCGGCTGCCCGACGTACGCACCCGGGCGCAGGCCCGGATCGAGCGCTCCTGAGGGCGCGACCCTAGGATCACCCGCATGACCCATGTCCTGTCCGCCGTCGCCTGGCCGTACGCAAACGGCCCACGCCACATCGGCCACGTGGCCGGTTTCGGTGTGCCCTCCGACGTCTTCAGCCGCTACATGCGGATGGCGGGCCACGACGTCCTCATGGTCTCGGGCACCGACGAGCACGGCACGCCGATCCTGGTCGCCGCCGACAAGGAGGGAGTGCCGGCCAAGGACCTCGCCGACAAGAACAACGCGGTCATCGTGCAGGACCTCGTCGACCTCGGGCTGTCCTACGACCTCTTCACCCGCACGACGACGGGCAACCACTACCTCGTGGTGCAGGAGATGTTCGAGACGGTCCACCGCAACGGCTATATGGTCGAGCAGACGACCTTCGGGGCGATCAGCCCGTCGACCGGCCGCACCCTGCCCGACCGCTACATCGAGGGCACCTGCCCGATCTGCGGCTACACCGAGGCCCGCGGCGACCAGTGCGACAACTGCGGCAACCAGCTCGACCCGACCGACCTCAAGGACCCGCGCTCCAAGATCAACGGGGAGACGCCGGAGTTCATCGAGACCCAGCACTTCTTCCTCGACCTGCCGGCCCTGGCCGACGCGCTCAAGGAGTGGCTCGACGAGCGCGAGGCGACCGGGCTGTGGCGCCCCAACGTCATCAAGTTCTCCCAGAACATCCTCAAGGAGATCCGCCCCCGCGCGATGACGCGCGACATCGACTGGGGCATCCCGATCCCGCTCGACGGGTGGCGCGAGCAGGGCACCAAGCGGCTCTACGTCTGGTTCGACGCGGTCATCGGCTACCTCTCCGCCTCCATCGAGTGGGCCCGCCGCTCCGGCGACCCCGAGGCCTGGCGCCAGTGGTGGAACGACCCGGAGTCGTTGTCCTACTACTTCATGGGCAAGGACAACATCGTCTTCCACAGCCAGATCTGGCCCGCTGAGCTGCTGGCCTACGACGGCCGCGGCGAGCGCGGCGGCCAGCCGGGACCCTACGGGGACCTGCGGCTGCCGACCGAGGTCGTCTCCTCGGAGTTCATGACGATGGAGTCCAAGCAGTTCTCCACCAGTCGTGGCCACGTGATCCTGGTCGGCGACATGCTGTCGCGCTACCAGCCGGACGCCCTGCGCTACTTCATCTCCGCCGCCGGGCCGGAGACCTCCGACTCGGACTTCACGTGGGCGGAGTTCGTCACGCGCACCAACTCCGAGCTCGTCGCCGGCTGGGGCAACCTGGTCAACCGCACCGCCACGATGATTGCCAAGAGCTTCGGGGAGATCCCGGCAGCCGGTCCGCTCGAGGCGGTCGACGAGGCCGTCCTGGCCGCCGTGCGCGGTGGCTTCGACACGGTCGGCGACCTCATCGGCCGGCACCGCCAGCGCAACGCCATCGCGGAGGCCATGCGCGTCGTCGGCGAGGTCAACAAGTACCTCACCGTCACCGAGCCGTACAAGATGAAGGACGAGTCGCAGCGCGAGCGCCTCGGCACCGTCCTCCACGTCGCCGCCCAGTGCGTCCTCGACTGCAACACGCTGCTCGCGCCGTTCCTCCCGCACTCCTCCAACAAGGTGTGGGCGACCTACGGCGGTGAGGGCGAGTTCATGCCGATGCCCCACATCGAGCACGTCGAGGACCTCGACCCCGGTCACGGCGCCGGCCTGCACGTCTACCCGATCATCACCGGTGATTACACCGCCACGCCGACCTGGGCGTCACGCCCGGTCGTCGTGGGCTTGCCGATGGAGAAGCCGAGCCCGATCTTCACCAAGCTCGACCCCGCGGTGATCGACGAGGAGCTCGCCCGCTTCGCGGGCTGAGCAACGCCGAGTCGGCGCAATGTTGCACGTAGCCGTGCAACATCGCGCCGACTCGGCCACTCGGGTGCAACATCGCGCCGACTCGGCCTGTGCTGGGGGAGCGGTCAGACGCCCATCGGGTGCCAGACCGTCTTCGTCTCGACGAAGGCGGTCATGGCGTCCAGGCCGGGGTCGGCCGACCAGTCGGGCTCGGCGGCCGGGGCCCGGCGTACGCGCTTGAGGTTGTCGGCGGCGGCCACCTCGAGCGACGTGGCGAGCTCGGTGTCGCCGGCGATGCCGACGAGCTCGATCGCGTTGACGTCCATGTGGGAGGCCAACCAGGGTGCGATCGTGGCCGCCGAGCCGGTGAGGATGTTGACGACCCCGCCAGGGACGTCGGAGGTCGCGAGCACCTCGGCGAACGTGACGGCGGGCAGCGGGCGGTCGTAGGAGGAGACGACGACGACCGTGTTGCCGGTGACGATGACCGGCGCGATCGCGCTCACCAGGCCGAGCAGCGACGACTCCTGCGGCGCCAGCACGGCGACGACGCCGGTCGGCTCGGGGGTCGACAGGTTGAAGAACGGGCCGGCGACCGGGTTGGCGTTGCCGATGACCTGGGTGAGCTTGTCGGCCCACCCGGCATACCAGACCAGGCGGTCGATCGCGTCGTCGAGCGCCTTCTCCGCGCGGGCGGCGGTGAGGCCCTCGGACTGGCGCAGCGCCTGGACGAACTGGGGTCGCCGGTCCTCCATGAGCTCGGCGATCCGGTAGAGGATCTGCGCGCGGTTGTAGGCCGTCCTGCCGGACCAGCCGCCGAATGCCTTGCGGGCGGCGACGACGGCGTCACGGGCGTCCTTGCGGGAGGCGAGGGCGGCGTTGGCCACGAAGGCCCCCTTCGTGTCGTGGACGACGTAGGAGTAGCCCGACTCGGAGCGCGGGAAAGCGCCGCCGATGAAGAGCTTGTAGGTCTTGCGGACATCGATGCGCGACATCACTCGCCACCCTTCAGGTAGGCCTCGAGGCCGTGACGGCCGCCCTCGCGGCCGTAGCCGGACTCCTTGAACCCGCCGAAGGGGCTCGTGGGGTCGAACTTGTTGAACGTGTTGGCCCACACGACGCCGGCGCGCAGCGCGCCCGCCATGTGCAGGATCCGGGAGCCCTTGTCGGTCCAGACCCCCGCCGAGAGGCCGTACGGCGTGTTGTTGGCCTTGTCGACCGCCTCGCTGGGCGTGCGGAACGTGAGGACCGACAGCACGGGGCCGAAGACCTCGTCACGAGCGATGCGGTGGGCCTGCGTGACCCCGGTGAACAGCGTCGGGGGGAACCAGAAGCCCGTCGTGGGCAGCTCGCACTGGGGCGACCAGCGACCCGCGCCCTCGGCCTCGCCGATGTCGGACAGCTCGCGGATGCGGGCCAGCTGCTCGGCGGAGTTGATCGCGCCGATGTCGGTGTTCTTGTCGAGCGGGTCGCCCACGCGCAGCGTCGACATGCGGCGCTTGAGCTTGGTGAGCAGCTCGTCGGCGATCGACTCCTGCACGAGCAGGCGTGATCCGGCGCAGCAGACGTGGCCCTGGTTGAAGAAGATGCCGTCGACGATGCCCTCGACGGCCTGGTCGAGCGGGGCGTCGTCGAAGACGATGTTGGCGGCCTTGCCGCCGAGCTCGAGGGTCACCCTCTTGCCCGTGCCGGCCACCGCGCGGGCGATGGCCTTGCCGACCTCGGTGGAGCCGGTGAAGGCGACCTTGTCGACGTCGGCGTGGCCCACGAGGGCCTGGCCCGTCGCGCCGGCGCCGGTGACGATGTTGACGACGCCCGGAGGCAGATCGGCCTGCTGGCAGATCTCGGCGAAGAGCAGGGCCGTCAGTGGCGTGGTCTCGGCCGGCTTGAGGACGACCGTGTTGCCGCAGGCCAGGGCGGGCGCGATCTTCCACGCCAGCATCAGCAGCGGGAAGTTCCACGGGATGACCTGGGCGGCGACGCCGAGCGAGCGCGTGCCGTAGCCGGAGTGCTCGAGCTTGTCGGCCCAGCCCGCGTAGTAGAAGAAGTGAGCGGCGACGACCGGGATGTCGACGTCGCGCGACTCCTTGATCGGCTTGCCGTTGTCGATCGTCTCGAGCACGGCGAGCTCGCGGCCGCGCTCCTGGATGATCCGGGCGATGCGGTAGAGGTACTTGGCGCGCTCCTTGCCGGGCATCCGCGACCAGACCCGGGTGTGGGCGCGGCGAGCGGCCCTGACCGCGGCGTCGACGTCGGCGTCGGACGCCTCGGCGACCTCCGCGAGGACCTCCTCGGTAGCCGGGTTGATCGTCTTGAAGGACGTGCCGGAGCCGTCGACGAACTCACCGTTGACGAACAGGCCGTAGGAGGCCTTGATGTCGACGATGCTGCGCGACTCGAGGGCGGGGGCGTAGTCGAAGGTCATCAGGATCAGTCCACCGTGAAGTAGTCGGGACCGGAGTAGCGTCCGGTCGTCATCTTGGTGCGCTGCATCAACAGCTCGTTGAGCAGCGTCGAGGCGCCGAAGCGGAACCAGTCGGGGTCGAGCCAGTCGGGGCCGGCGACCTCGTTGACCGTCACGAGGTACTTGATGGCGTCCTTGGCGGTGCGGATGCCTCCGGCCGGCTTGACGCCGACCATCTGGCCGGTGGCCTCGCGGAAGTCACGCACGGCCTCGAGCATGATCATCGTCACCGGCAGGGTCGCTGCCGGCTGGACCTTGCCCGTGGAGGTCTTGATGAAGTGGCCGCCGGCCATCATCGCCAGCCACGAGACGCGTCGTACGTTGTCGTAGGTCTGGAGCTCACCGGTCTCGAAGATCACCTTGAGGTGCGCCGGCCCGCATGCTTCCTTGACCGCGACGATCTCGTCGAAGACCTGGAGGTAGTGGCCCGAGAGGAAGGCGCCACGGTCGATGACCATGTCGATCTCGTCGGCGCCGGCCTCGACCGCGTCGCGGGTGTCGGCCAGCTTGATGTCGAGGGCGGCGCGACCGCTGGGGAAGGCCGTGGCGACGGCGGCGACGTTGACGCCGCTGTCGCCGAGGACCTCCTTGGCCACGCCCACCATGTCGGGGTAGACGCAGACCGCGGCGGTGGCCGGGCAGGTCGGGTCGGCAGGGTCGGGGCGCATCGCCTTGGCGGCCAGCGCGCGGACCTTGCCGTGGGTGTCCTGACCCTCGAGGGTCGTCAGGTCGACCATGCGGATCGCGAGGTCCAGCGCGTAGGCCTTGGCGGTGGTCTTGATGGAGCGCGTGCCCAGCGAAGCGGCGCGGGACTCGGCGCCGACCTGGTCGACTCCGGGGAGTCCGTGCAGGAAGCGACGGAGCGAGTCGTTCGAGCGGGTGACGTCCGAGAAGTCCCACGCCTGGCCCCGGGCGGGCGCAGCGGAAGGGGTTGAAGGCATCCCCCCAGCATAGGGTTGACCGGCAGACTGGCGACAAACGACGAAGGGCGCCCCGGGGGGCGCCGACGAGGCAGGAGCGACGGTGACCGAGGAACAGCCCGAGCGGTTCACGCCCACGAGCGGACGGGTCATGGGGGTCATCGGTGTCGCGCTGGCCGTCCTCGTGGTCGGCATCGGTCTGGTGGACCGTGAGGCAGGGGTCGCCGACTGGGTGATCGCTGCCGCGACCGCCGGCGGCGTGCTGGTCTGGGCGGCGCTGCTGCGCCCCCGCATCTCGCTGGTCGGTGAGGACCTCGAGCTGCGCAACATGACCGAGACGGTCACCATCCCGCTGGCCGCGATCGAGGAGCTGGCGGTGCGCCAGCTGCTCGCCGTCCGCGTGGGGGACAAGCGCTTCCTGTCGCCCGCGCTGGGCAAGTCCCGGCGTCAGCTCGTCCGTGCCGGCACCGTCGGCGGGGGGATCGGCGGGGGGATCGGCGGGGCGGTCGGCAAGCTGCGCAGCACGCCGTCCGACGCCCGCACGACCGTCAACTACCCCGACTTCGTCGAGGAGCGCATTCGCCAGCGGATGGACGACGCGCGGTCCCTGCGCGGGGTCCGGCCGGGCTCCGCCGAGCAGGTCGCCCTCGCCTCCGAGGTACGACGGCAGCCGGCGTGGGCGGAGATCGTCGCGCTGGGTGCGTCGTCGCTCGCCGTCGTGGTGACGGCCGTCCTCTGAGGAAGGCCCTTCTCCGCAGCAGGCCGCCGCATGAACCGCGCTCCCGGACTCCTCGTCTCGCTCCGCCGACGCCGATGTGGTGTGGAGGCGGGCGGTCGCGTGCACGCGACGCCGTCGATGGTGGCCATCGACACCTATCCGGCCCGCTTGCATCGAACGGCGGATTCACCTTTGACGACCGCGCGATCGAGGTGTGATGGCGCCGCTCGTTGGTGACCGTGGAAGCGCGCTCATCGCGGCAGAGGCGGACGGATCTCGACATTGCGGTCGATCGCACGTACCAGGCACGTGCGATCCACCGCACCGTTGAGGGCTGTGCTCTGCAGTGTCACTCAGAATGCCCGGCACCCGCCGCACCGGCATCACCGCCCGATACGCGGCTGAAGCGTTCGGGTCGCGGCGGCCTCTCGGGTCGTGTGCCGGAGAGCGCGCTGCGCCGCTGCGAGCGACACA
>NZ_JANNML010000247.1:0-15767 GCF_031397825.1 Nocardioides sp. | reverse complement strand
CTCGGGGTGGCCGGGACCCTGGTGGGCGTCGGGCTGCTGTCCCTGGCGCTCGGCGGCCTGCGGCGGCGCGGCCATCCCGGGTTGGCCGATCCTGCGGTCGTGCCCCTGGTCCTGGCGCTGCTGGCGATCGGGACGTTGGTCGGCGCTCCGGTGCAGAACACCATCAGCCGACAGGTCGAGACCCGCGCCGACGTCGACGCGCTGCGCACGACCGGAGACGCCGACGCGTTCATCGGGATGCAGACCCAGCTGATGTTGCGATCACTGGCCGACCCGACGCCGTGGGGCATCACTCAGCTCTGGTTCGGCAGCCACCCCACCGGGCTCATGCGAATGGCCCTCGCCGAGCGGATCGCGGGCGACGGGTAGTCGCTTCTGATCCGGCCGGCGAGGGCCTCTGGTGAAGAGTCTGACTCGGAAGCTAGGGGGCTGCGCAGGTTGAGGAGATGGCACTGTTACCGCTGGCGATCGTCCCACACGTGTCGTTGAAGGCTTCCTTGACGACGGGGCCAAGCGCAAACACGGCAACCACCACGAGCGCGGCGATCCCGGCGATGAGCAAGCCGTACTCGACAGCAGATGCACCGCGTTCTCCACGCTTGGCAAGCGCGTTCTGCAGGGAGGTGAGCAGGTGATCCAACATGAGGCTTCCTTACGGCAGACGGGCAGCTTGGCTATTTTGGGCCCTCGAGCGCAGTGATGGTCCCGAGCCCCCGACCCCAGGGGCGGCCTGGTTAGGGTGCCGCGCAGGTGGCGGAGATGCTGCTCGACTTGATGGAGCTGCACGTGTCGCTGAAGGCTTCCTTGACGACGGGACCCAGCGCGAAGACAGCGACTACGACAAGAGCCGCGATGCCGGCGATGAGCAGGCCGTACTCGACGGCGGACGCGCCGCGCTCCTCCATGGCGGAGAGGCGGGCGTCGAGGAGGGCGCGGAGGTACGTGATCATGGGGAGCTCCTATAGCGAAGGATCGGTGGTCCACAGGGAGAGGACCGCACACCCAGAATCATGGTGGGAGGGGGATGGTGGCCGGATCCTGCTAAGAGATCGACCCCACTAGTCACAATTGACTAGCCCCACCCCAGGAAGGATGAGTTTGCCCATACCTGCCTGGATATTCGCGGAAAGTGTGCTCAGCGCTCGGTCGGCGAGATGCTCGACAGCAGCCCGATCCGCATGGCGGTGACGAGGGCCTGGGCGCGGTTGGAGGCGCCGAGCTTCTGGTAGATCCGGGCGATGTGGGACTTGGCCGTGGACTCGCTGAGGTAGAGCTTGTCGCCGATGGCGGAGGCGCCCAGACCGTCGGCCAGAAGCAGCAGCACCTCGTGCTCGCGATCGGTCAGCTTGGTCGACTCCGAGGCCTGGCGCCGCATCATCGCGCCGACCAGGCCGGTGCAGACGAAGGACCGCGGGGAGACCGCGGCGTGACGGGCGGCCTTGACGACCTCGGAGGACGGGGCGTCCTTGCCGACGAAGCCGGAGGCACCTGCCTGCATGGCCGCGAAGATCTGGTCGTCGCCCGAGTGCATGGTCAGCACGATCAGGCCGGCGGTGTCACTCTTCTTGCGGACCGTGCGGACGATGTCGAGGCCGGTGCCGTCCTGGAGCTGGAGGTCGGCGATGACGACGTCGGGGGAGAGGGAGTCGTACTTGCTGAGGGCCTCGGAGACGTTGGCGGCGACGCCCACGATGCTCATGTCGTCCTCGAGGTCGATCACCCCGGCGAGGCCGTTGCGGATCAGCTCATGGTCGTCGACCAGCAGGATGCGGATGGGGCCGTCGCTCATGCGCTCACCTTGTCAGAAGTCGGGGTCGAGGTCGACGACCCGGGCCGCGAAGGGAGCGCGCCGGAGCCGCCGACCTCCACCGAGACCGTGAGTCCCCCGTGGGGGTTGTCGGTGATGGTGAGGTCGGCGCTGATCAGCTCGGCCCGCTCGCGCATGATCTTGAGGCCGTGCGAGTCGCTGCGGGCCTGCTGCAGGCCGAGGCCGTCGTCGGAGACGGTGATGCGGGCGCGCGGGGCATAGACCTGGCAGACCACGTCGAT
Source organism: Nocardioides sp. (assembly GCF_031397825.1). Taxonomy (GTDB): domain Bacteria; phylum Actinomycetota; class Actinomycetes; order Propionibacteriales; family Nocardioidaceae; genus Nocardioides. The sequence goes on along the minus strand of NZ_JANNML010000247.1, from coordinate 13,718 downwards.
CGAGGTGGCCTGGGCGTGCTTGACCGCGTTGTTCATCGCCTCCTGGGCGATGCGGAAGAGCTCGGCCTCGATCTCGGCACGTAGGCGGGTGGTGTGCTCGTCCAGCGTGACCGTGATGGGGACGCCGGAGACCTCGCTCAGGTGGCGGGCCACGGATCCCACGGCGGCCCCGAGGCTCTCGCTCTCGCCGACGCTGGTGCGCAGCGTGAGCACCGACTGGCGCACCTCGGCGACGACCGCCGAGATCCTGTCGCGCAGCATCGCCAGCTGCTTGGCCTGCTCGGGCGACGCTGGTCGGGCCGCGAGCGCGTCGACCACGTAGCCCAGGGACGCGATGTCCTGGGCGATCCCGTCGTGCATCTCGCGGGCCAGCCGTCGGCGCTCGTCGGCGGTGGCCGCGTCGCGGAAGTCGGTGAAGAGCAGCGCGGTGTCGAACTGGACGGCTCGACCGGCCAGGCTGTCGACGACGTCGTCGATGCCGGAGAGCAGTGCCTTGTCGACCCGCTCGGACAGGGTGCCGGCGACGACCGCGGTGTCGCCCAGCGGGAAGGCGAACGTGCGGTCCTCGGTGACGGTGACCGAGCGGGCCCAGGACTCGGCGGCCAGCCGCTCGGCGTCCTCGAAGCCCTCGGTGGCGTCCCTGGACTCGGTGATCAGCGGGATCAGCGTCTCGCCGCGCGGCACGTACAGGACCAGGACCTCGGTCGGCAGCTGGTCGCGGACCCCGCTGAGGATGGCGCCGCCCATCGAGTTGACGTCGAGGCCCGAGCTGAGGCCGGCCGACAGGTCGATGAGCTCGCGCAGCAGGCTCTGGGCGTAGCGGTAGGGGCCGACGGGGTCGGGGTCCTCCAGCAGCGTCGAGCGGACGAAGGTGGCGACGAAGCCGACGCCGACGCTGGTCACGGTCCAGGTGAAGGCGCCGAGGCTGACCTCGGCGGTCAGGTCGCCGTCGAGCACCAGGTAGGCGACGCCGACGACCGCGGCCAGCTGGGCCGAGGCGGAGAAGGCGACACCCGACAGCCCGCGGTGCAGGCCGGCGATGAAGGGTGGCACGGCCATGGCGGCCAGCACCCCCAGGGTGGACTCGAGGGCGATGCCGCACAGCGCCCCGACGGCGAGGGACTCGAACATCGAGACCAGCGGGTTGTAGCGCCCCCGGCGGGTCAGGACCTGCATGACCGCCCACAGCAGGGCGAACGCCGGCAGCGTCAGCATGGCGACCCGGTCCTCGCTGTAGATGACGGGACCCGTCATCGCCGCGAGGACGAAGAAGCGCGCAGCCATCGTCAGGCGGTAGAGCTGCCGTGCGCGCATGCCGACCCCTTAACCGAAGCTGTCCAGGATGCTGATGACGGCTGGCCCCATGACCGCGATGAACAGACAAGGCAGGATACAGAAGATGAGGGGCACCGTGATCTTGACAGGCACCTGCTGCGCCTTGGTCTCGGCGCGCTGACGGCGTTTGACCCGCATCTCCGACGACTGCACCCGCAGCACCGAGGCGACCGGGATGCCGAAGGCGTCGGCCTGCACCATCGCGCTGACGAAGGCCTTCACGTCGGGCACGGTGGTGCGCTCCGAGAAGGCGCGCAGGGCGCCCGAGCGACCCTGGCCGATCTGCATCTCCCGCAGCACCCGGGAGAACTCCTCGCCGAGGGGCCCCTCGGTGTTGCGGGCCACCTGCTGGAGGGCGGCGTCGAAGCCGAGGCCGGCCTCGACGCTGATCGTGAGCAGGTCGATGGCGTCGGGGAGCTCGCGCTCCATCTTCTGGGAGCGGTCGTAGGTGGCCTGGTAGAGGTAGAGGTCGGGCACGAAGAAGCCCAACACCAGGCCACCGAGGGTCATCAGCAGCCGCAGCGGCAGCCCGACCCCCAAGACCAGGGAGAGAGCCAGCCCGACGACCGCCAGGGCGATCGCACCGATGACCTTGCCGGACACGACGCGGTCGACGCTCCAGTCTCGGGGGTTGCCGGCGAAGTCGAGCTTGCGGCGCACCCGCTCGGCGGCGTCGGCCCCGGTCAGTCGTCGCCCCACCCGCAGGGCTCGCGCCTGGAGCGGCTCGAGGACCCGCTCGCCGAAGGGCCGGTCCAGCTCGGACGTCATCTCCTTCGGCGCACTGTCCATCGCCTGGAGCAGGGCGAGTGAGCGGGTGACCCCACTCTCGGGACGCGCCGGCCCGATCGCCATGCCGATGAGGACGATGGCGGCGACGAAGAGCAGCGCGCCCATGACCAGCAGCAGCGTCACGTCACACCTCCACCTTGACGAGCTTGCTCATCCAGAATGCCCCGAGACCGAGGAGGGCGCCCGCCAGGGCCAGCATCAGCCACCCGCGCGGGTCGGTGAAGAGCACGATCACGTAGTCGCGCTGGGCCACGAGCAGGTAGAGCAGGAACAGCGGCGGCAAGCCGCCGAGGACGTACGCCGACAGCTTGCCCTCGGCGGACAGCGCGGCGACCTGACGGCGCATGTACTCCCGCTCACGCATCGTTGCGGCGACCGTGTTGAGCAGCTCGGCGAGGTTGCCCCCGACCTGGCGCTGGATCTTGATCGCCATCACGACCCAGGCGAAGTCCTTGCTCTCGAAGCGCTCGGCCACGCCCTCGAGCGCGTCCTCCAGCGAGACACCGAGCCGGGTCTCGACCAGCACCCGCTTGAACTCCGTCGAGACCGGCTCGTTGCCCTCGCGCACGATCGTGTCGACCGACTGGGCCAAGGAGAGGCCTGCGGACAGCGAGCCCGACATCAGCTGGAGCGTGTCGGGCAGCTGCGAGTTGAAGGCCTTGCGACGACGGCTCTTGCGCAGCCCGAGGTAGACCCACGGACCGAGGGCGCCGAGGAACAGGAAGAAGACGCCGAGCAGCAGGCTGCCACGGCCGAGCAGCAGGCCCACCAGCCCGGTCGTGACGAAGATCGCGGCGTGCACGAGCAGCCACTCGGAGGCCTTGAGCTCGCTGCCGGCGGCGTCGAGGCGGAGGCTGATCCGGTCCTCGAGTCCCTTGTTGCGCCGCAGGACCTCGGCGGCTGCCTCCTTGGCCTGGGTCAGGGGCTGCTCCGACTCGGGCTTGGTGGCGGGGGTGTCGCCGGGGCGCGCGGTGTAGAGCGAGACGCGCTCCTCGACCGACAGCGGCCGGGAGCGGCGGGGGACGAGCAGGAGCAGGAGCAGCGCCAGGCCGAGCGCGAAGACCACGATGCCGGCGTACTTGACCCAGGCCCCGGGATTCCACCCGCCGTCGGAGGAGGAGGTCGGGCCGGCGGTGGTGATCTCGGCCTGCACCGTGGTGAAGGCGGCCGCGACGACGGGACCGGTCGACGTGCCGAGCGTGATCTCCACCTGGGCCTGTGTCGCGGTGACCGAGGACGGCACCTGGACGGTGACGAGGACCTGGCGGGCCAGGACGTCCGCCTCCTGCGAGAACGTCTCCTGGAGAGCCTCGGGGGTGGCGGCGATGACCTGTCCCTCGCCGGCGGCGGCGAGCTCCTCGAGGGCGGCGACCGCGTCGCCGCGCTGTCCGAGGGACACGACGTCGACCAGGATCTCGGCATCGCTGATGGAGCGGGTGACCGAGTTGAGGGGGGTGGTGCTGGTGTCCGCACCGTCGGAGAGGACCAGCAGCGAGCGCTGGCCCTCGGTGCCTGCCATCGCGACAGCGCCCAGCACCCCGTCGTAGAGGCGGGTCTGCTGGGTGAGCTCGAGGGCCTCGACCACCGCGACCGCGGCGGCGCGGTCCTGGGTGGGAGCCAGGCTCGAGGTCACCTCGGCAGCGAAGCTGACGATGCCGACGTAGACGTCGTCGGGCACCGTGTCCAGGTAGGCCAGGGCCGCGGCCTTGGCCGAGACGAAGCGGTCGCCCTTCATGGAGTTGCTCGTGTCGATCGCAAGCACGGCGGTCCGTCGGACCTGCGTCGCGCTCGCGGCGGGCGCGGCCTCGGCGTCAGCGCTCGTGCCGTCGACGGTGACGGTGACGTCCGCGAGGTCGACGTCGACGTCGGCGGGGACCGAGACCAGCACCTGGAGCCCCGAGGAGGTCGGCTCGGCGTGCGCGATCGTCCCGTCCGCAGCCCGGGCAGCGGTCGCCGGGAGCAGCACCAGCAGCCCGGCGACCAGGGTCGTCGGGAGGAGGGTGCGCAGGCGAGACGATCGGCGGGGCATCAGGGCCTACATCCGGTCGGTGTGGAAGAGCATGGGGTCGACGGTGACGTTGGAGTAGGCCATCTTCTCGAGGAACTTGGGGCGCAGGCCGGTGGAGCGCAGGCGTCCGAGCGTGCGGCCTTCGCCGTCGAAGCCGGCGCTGTTGTCGAAGACGAAGATGTCCTGGAGCGTGATGACGTCGCCCTCCATGCGCTCCACCTCGGTGATGTGGGTGATGCGCCGCGAGCCGTCCTTGAAGCGGGTCTGGTGCACGACCAGGTCGACGGCCGACGCGACCTGCTCGCGGATCGCCCGCACCGGCAGGTCCATCCCGGCCATCAGCACCATCGTCTCCATGCGCGAGAGCGTGTCGCGGGGGCCGTTGGAGTGCAGCGTGCAGATGGAGCCGTCGTGACCGGTGTTCATCGCCTGGAGCATGTCGAGCGCCGAGGCGTCGCGCACCTCGCCGACGATGATCCGGTCGGGTCGCATGCGCAGGCTGTTCTTGACCAGGTCGCGGATCGTGACCGCGCCCTTGCCCTCGATGTTGGAGGGCCGTGACTCCAGGCGCACCACGTGGTCCTGCTTGAGCTGGAGCTCGGCGGCGTCCTCGATCGTCACGATCCGCTCGTCGTCGGGGATGAAGGACGACAGCACGTTGAGGGTGGTCGTCTTGCCGGCGCCCGTGGAGCCCGAGACGATGATGTTGAGACGTCCGCGCACGCAGGCGTCGAGGAAGTCGGCGGTCTGCGGTGACAGCGACCCGAAGGTGATCAGGTCGCTGACGGTCAGCGGGTCGGTGGCGAACTTGCGGATCGTGAGCGCCGAGCCGTCGACGGCCAGGGGCGGCACGACCGCGTTGACGCGGCTCCCGTCGGGCAGACGGGCGTCGACCATGGGGCTGGACTCGTCGACGCGGCGACCGATGCGCGACACGATCTTGTCGATCGTGCGCCGCAGGTGGGCCTCGTCGGCGAAGGTGGCGTCGGCGGGCTGCAGCCGGCCGTTCTTCTCCAGCCAGATGCTGTCGGGCCCGTTGACCATGACCTCGGAGACGTCGGGGTCGCGCAGGTAGGGCTCGATCGGGCCGTAGCCGAGGATGTCGTCGCTGATCTCCTGGGTGACGCGCGCCCGGTCGCTGCCGCTGAGCGGCCGGTCCTGCTGGCCGAGCACGTCGGCGAGCACCGCGCGCACCCGCTGGTCCAGCTCGTTCTGGTCCATGTCGGCGTCGTAGAGGTGCGGACCGAGCTGCTTGAGCAGCTCGACGTGGACGCTCGACTTGAGCTCCTCGATGCGGTCGTGCTGCGACGCCGCGAGCGTACGACGCTGTCCCGCCGTCACCTCTGCGGCCTTCGGGGGGACGCGACGCGCGGCGGCGGCGACCGCGGCGGCCGCACCTGCGGGGTCGAGGCTGAGCGTGCCGGTCGTGGCGTCGGCCCCGGTCTCGGGTGCGGTCGCACCCTCGACGGGCTGGGACTCGGTCGTGGGAGCGCTGGTCCGGCGGGCTGCCGCCAGCCGGTCGGAGAGGCTACTCATGAGCGGTCACCGCTTCCTCCTGAAGCGTCCACGGCGCACGGGTTCCTCGACCGGCGCGGGGGCGGCGTCCGCTCCCGCCGGGGCGGAGACCGGCACCCCGGCCAGGCGGCCGGCGAGTCCCATGATCGCGGCGCTGGACGGGTGCTGGGGCTTCTCACGGACGATGGGGTTGCCGGCGTTGGTGGACGCGGCGATGTCGATGGACGTGGCGACCTGTGCGGCGATGCTCATCCCGAGGATCGCCTCGACCTTGTCGGTGCTGATGCCGACCAGGTCGTCGGCCCGGTTGAGCAGCAGGTGCCGGTGCCCCCGCGCGATGTCGAGCATCTCGAGGGTCTCCATCGCGACCTTGACGTTCTTGAGCGTCGGCACGTCGAGGGTCGCCACGATCACGCACTCGTCGCTCTCCTCGAGCGCCGTCAGGGTGACGTCGTCGAAGGCGGGAGCGGTGTCGACCACCACGTAGTCGAAGCTCTCCTTGAGCGTGCGCAGGACCCGGAGCACCAGCGCGGCACTGACCCGGTCGCGCACGTCGGGGTGCGACGGCGCCGCCAGCACCATCAACGAGTCGTGGTGGCGGGTGAGCAAACCGTCGAGCATCGCGATGTCGATGGAGTCCTCGGAGCCCACCGCCTGCTCGATCGAGTGCGTGGGGAAGAGCTGCATGGTGATGGCGACGTCGCCGAAGGCGAGGTCGAGGTCGACCAGGCAGACCCGGCGCGCACCGCGCTCGGTCAGCGCCAGCGCCAGGTTGACCGACATCGTGGTCTTGCCGACGCCGCCCTTGGGGGAGAAGACGGTGACGACCCTGCCGACCTGTCGCGCGCCCGAGGGGCCGCGCAGCGCGGTGGAGAGCTCGTGCGAGCGGGCGACGGCGGACGTGACGGCCGCCAGGTCGTCGGCGGGTACGACGTCACGCGCGCCCGCCTTCATGGCCCGGGCGAGCACGGCAGTCTCGAGTGCCTGGCGCACCAGGACCACGCTGATCGTCGGGCGTGAGACCCGCAGGTCCTCGCACACCGACACCGCGGTGTCGAGGTCGACGCTCGGGCCGAGGACCACGACGTACTCGTCGGAGTGCTGGTCCAGCCAGGCGTGCATGCGGTCGGGCGCGGTGACCGCCTGCGCGCCCGGAGGCATCGCGGTCAGCACGGTGGTGGCCGTGGGGTTGTCGGACTCGACGAGGACGGGCATCAGGTCACCGGAAGAGGTTCTCGAAGATGATGCCGGGGTCGGAGTCGACCTTGCTGCTGTCCGACAGGAGGCCGAAGACGAGCTCGCCGTTGCGGTCGGCGTAGATGGTGCGCTCGACCTCCTTCTGGTTCAGCGCGAGGGTGAGCAGGGTCCGGGGGAGCTGCTCGACGGTCTGCGCGCCGCTGGGGTCCTCGGTCGTGGTCGTCGTGACCTGCGTGGTCGATCCGGTGCCGAGCACGAGGACCCGCTCGTGCAGGATCCGCGCGACGTTCTGGCCGGTGCGGGGATCGAGGCCGTACCAGTAGATCGTCACCTCGGCGCCGGGGTTGACGAAGCCGGCGACCCGCTCGGGATCCCCGAGGTCGACGGTGATGGCCTGCTGGCCGTCGGGGATGGGCAGCGTCGACGTCGCCTCGACGTCGGTGGCCGCGCCGAACTTGGCGGGCAGCAGCTGCTCGCCCGGGTAGATCGTGGTCAGGGCGACCAGGTTGGTGAAGACCTCGCCGTCGCCGGTCGCGCCAGGCACGACGCTGGTGGAGGTGACCTCCGACTGGACGATCTTGCCGGCGGCCAGGGCGGCGGCGACGGTCTCGCCGCTCTCGATCTGCTGCGTGGCGACCAGCACCTGCACGGTGTCGAACTTCTCCTGGGCGCGGTTCTCGGCGCCTTGTGCGTAGAGGAAGACGAGGGCCACCCCGAGGGCGGCGACGACCGCGGCGGCGACCATGAGAATCCTGCGACGATCCATAGCGATGGTGCCTCTTCCTGACACGGGCCGGAGCACGGCCCATCCCTCACCCGCGCAGCGGATGACCCACAGGCCTCTTTGGCTGCTCGTCGTCAAACTTTAGGGGTATGGCCACCCCCCAGGTCGCCCGAACGTCGAAAACTGTCCGTTCGGCTGATCCGTGGCCAAAAGCGTGCGGACGCCCCTCAGGGCAGGTAGAGCGCTGCGATCTCGTCCTTGCACTCGCGCATGACGACGTTGCGCTTCAGCTTGAGGCTGGGCGTCAGCTGACCGCCCTCCTCGGTCCAGTCGTCGGGCAGGATCGTGAACTTGCGGATCGACTCGGCCTTGGAGACCGCCTTGTTGGCCTCCTCGACGGCCGCCTCGACCTCGGCGCGCAGGTCGGGGTCGTCGACGTGGTCGGCGATGGAGCCGCTCTTGCCGTGGGCCTTCGCCCAGGCGGGGAAGGACTCCGGGTCGATGGTGACCAGGGCACCGATGAAGGGCTGCCGGTCGCCGACGACGATGCACTGGCTGACCAGCGCGTGCGCGCGGATGCGGTCCTCGAGAGGCGCGGGGGCGACGTTCTTGCCGCCGGCCGTCACGAGGATCTCCTTCTTGCGCCCGGTGATCCGCACGAAGCCCTCGTCGTCGACCTCGCCGACGTCGCCGGTGTGGAACCAGCCGTCGCGCTCCATGGCCTCGGCGGTCGCCGCCTCGTTGTTCCAGTAGCCGGCGAAGACCTGACCGCCCTGGAACAGCAGCTCGCCGTCGTCGGCGACCCGCACGGCCGTGCCCGGGATCGGGCGGCCCACCGTGCCGATCTTCATCGCGTCGGGGAGGTTGACGGTGAGGGCGCCGGTGGTCTCGGTGAGCCCGTAGCCCTCGAGGATCGTCAGCCCGATGCCGCGGTAGAAGTGGCCGAGACGGTCGCCCAGCGGCGCGCCACCGGAGACCGCGTGGACGCACTGGCCGCCCAGGGCGTCGCGCAGCTTGGCGTAGACGAGCCGGTTGAACAGCGCGTGCTGGGCCTTGACGGCGATCGAGGTGCGCCCGCGACCCGGGTCCTGCCCGCGCGACCAGCTGATGGCGGTCTCGGCCGCGCGACCGAAGATCGCGCCCTTGCCGTCGGCCGTGGCCTTCTGCGACGCGGTGTTGAAGACCTTCTCGAAGACCCGCGGCACCGCGAGGATGAAGGTGGGCTTGAACTCCTGGAGGTCGTCCAGCAGGTGCTTGATGTCGGAGCTGTGCCCCAGGCGGGTGCGGGTCTTGATCGCGCCGACCTGGATGATCCGCGCGAAGACGTGGGCCAGGGGGAGGAAGAGCAGCGTCGAGCCCTCCTCGTCGCCGAACAGCGCCTCCAGCTCGTCGACCGCGACACCCAGCTCGAACATGAAGTTGCCGTGCGTGAGCATGCAGCCCTTGGGGCGCCCGGTGGTGCCGGAGGTGTAGATCAGGGTCGCGAGGTCCAGCGGCGTCGCCGTCGTACGACGGGTCTCGAGGTCGGCGTCGGGGACGTCCTCGCCGAGCCGGGACAGCACGTCGACCGCGTTGTCGGTGATCGACCAGACGTGGTGGAGCTCCGTGAGACCGGCGCGCACCTCGGTGATCCGCGCCAGGTGGGCCGGGGTCTCTGCGACGACGGCCGTGGCGCCGGAGTCCTCCAGGATCCACGCGACCTGCTCGGCCGAGGACGTCTCGTAGATGGGGACCGTCACGGCACCGGCGAACCAGATGGCGTAGTCGAGGAGTGTCCACTCGTAGCGCGTCTTGGAGATCAGGGCCACCCGGTCGCCCGGCGCGATGCCGGCCGCGAGCAGGCCCTTGGCGACGGCACCGACCTCGGCGAGGAACTGCGCGGCCGTGACGTCCTCCCAGCCGTCCTTGCCGGGACGGCTGAACGTGACTGCGTCCGCGGCGTCACGGGCGTTGGCCACGACGTCGTCGGTGAGGTTGCCCGTTGCCGGGATCTCGATCGTCAGGGGCGTCGAGAACTCGCGCACACTTCCTCCTGGGGCTTGCCATGTGGCGGACAGGGCAGGCTACCGCCGACCGACCCGGCCCTCTCCATCCGGTAGCATCGCGCATCCGATCCGCCCACGCTCCCGGGAGCCAGCAAGGGGATTCACGATGGCCGAACAGACCACGTCCTCCATCGTCGTCGACGCCCCTCCGGCCGACGTCATGGCGGTCATCGCCGACTTCCCGGCCTACCCCTCGTGGGCCAAGGGCGTGACGGTCGCCGACGTACGCTCCTCCTACGGCGCTGCCCAGGGCGGTCGCGCCGAGCAGGTGTTCTTCGCGCTCGACGTCTCGCCCATCAAGGACGAGTACACCCTCGCCTACGTGTGGGACGGCGACCGCGAGGTCACCTGGACCCTGGTCGAGGGCAAGATGCTGCGCTCGCTCGACGGCGCCTACGTGCTGCGCGACCTCGGCAACGGCTCCACCGAGGTGACCTACCGCCTGGCCCTCGACGTGTCGATCCCGCTGATCGGCATGCTCAAGCGCAAGGGCGAGAAGATCCTGATCGACACCGCGCTGAAGGGTCTGAAGAAGCGCGTCGAGTCGCTCTGACGCGTGCGCATCCTCCTCTTCACCGGCAAGGGCGGCGTCGGCAAGTCCACGATCGCAGCCGGTACGGCGGCCCTCGCGGCCGCCGCAGGTCAGCGCACGCTGGTGCTCTCGACCGACGCGGCGCACTCCCTCGCTGACGCGTTCGGCATGCCGGTGGGCTCCGACCCGACCGAGGTGGCCGACCTGCTCTTCGTGCAGCAGGTCGACGCCCAGCTGCGCTTCGAGCAGTCGTGGGCGCAGATCCAGGGCGACCTGCTCTCGGTGCTCGACGTGGCCGGGGTCGACCCGGTCGCCGCCGAGGAGCTGACCGTGATCCCCGGCGCCGAGGAGGTCCTGGCGCTGCTCGAGCTGCGCCTGCACGCGTTGTCGGGGGAGTGGGACGTCATCGTCGTCGATTGCGCCCCGACCGCCGAGACGCTGCGGCTGCTGGCCCTGCCTGAGGCGCTCGGCTGGTACATGGAGCGGGTCCTGCCCACCCAGCGCCGCGTCATGAAGGCGCTCAAGCCGGTCCTCTCACGGGCGGCCGGGGTGCCGATGCCCGGTGACAGCGTCTTCGACGCCGTCGAGCGGCTGCACGCCGAGCTCGACGAGGTGCACGCGCTGCTCGCCGGGCCCGCAGCGAGCGTGCGGCTGGTCCTGACGCCCGAGACGATGGTCCTCGCCGAGGCGCGCCGCGCCTACACGAGCCTCTCGCTCTTCGGCTACCGCGTCGACGGCGTGGTCGCCAACAGGGTCTTCCCCGCGGAGGACGCCGACGACTGGCGCGCCGGGTGGGTGATGGCTCAGGACGCCGTGCTCGCGCAGGTCGAGGAGTCGTTCACCGGGCTGCCGGTCTGGCGCTCGGTCTACCGCGCCACCGAGCCCGTGGGGGTGGCGGCGCTGAGCGACCTGGCCGTCGACGTCTACGCCGGGGCCGACCCGCTCGCGGTCCCGACCGGGATCGGGCCGTTCCGCGTCGACCGGACCAGCGCCGGAGCCCTGCTGCACCTCGCGCTGCCCTTCGTCTCGCGCGCCGAGGTCGGTCTCGCGCGCAACGGCGACGAGCTCGTCGTGACCGTGGGGTCGTATCGTCGCCTTCTCACGCTCCCTGCCGGGCTCGCGCGACTCCGGGTCGCGGGCGCCAAGGTGGACGCAGGTGAGCTGCAGGTCCGCTTCTTCGACCCTGCGACCGAGACCGCGACGGACCAACCAGCAGGGGAGAAGGTGACATGAGCGAGCCACAGGACCCCAGCGGGCCCCAGGAGCCCGTCGGCAGCGTCGGCGAGGAGGCCGCCAAGCTGCTCGGCGCCTTCTCCGACTGGGCCAAGGACCACGGCGCCGACGTGGGCGTGGGGCTCGGCGGGCTCGCCGGGGCGGCCGCCGCCTCGCTGCAGGACGTCAACGAGCACCTGGCCACGGGCAGCGCGGAGTGCACCTACTGCCCGCTGTGCCGCACCGTGCACGCCGTACGACAGACCAGCCCGGAGGTGCGCGCCCACCTTGCCACCGCCGCAGCCGCCCTGATGCAGGCCGCGGCCGGGCTGATGGCCACGCCGGTGCCGCCCGAGGCGCGGGGGCGTGGGGTCGAGCAGATCGACCTGGACGACACCGAGGACCCGCACGACCCGAACGACCTGGACGGACAGTCATGACCCTGGCATGTGGAGTCGACGTCGGCGGCACGAAGATCGCGGGCGCGGTCGTCGACCTCGAGGGCACGATCCTCGAGGAGGCGCGGGTGGAGTCGCCCGCGATGGACGCGGAGGCGATCGAGCAGGCCATCGCGGACCTGGTCGCGGAGCTCCGCACCCGCCACGAGGTGGAGCGCGTGGGCGTGGGTGCGGCGGGCTACGTCGACGCCAACCGCGCGAGCGTCATGTTCGCCCCCAACCTGGCCCTGCGCGACGTCGACCTCAAGACCGAGCTGGAGAGGCGCATCGGGCTGCCGGTCGTCGTCGAGAACGACGCCAACGCTGCGGCCTGGGGGGAGTTCGCCTTCGGCGCCGGCGCCGATGTCGACGACCTGCTGATGGTCACCGTCGGCACCGGGGTCGGTGGCGGCATCGTGCTCGACGGCCGGCTCTACCGCGGGGCCTTCGGGCCGGCGGCGGAGATCGGCCACCTGCGGGTCGTGCCCGACGGCCACCTCTGCGGCTGTGGCCAGCGCGGTTGCCTCGAGCAGTACGCCAGCGGCCGAGCCCTCGTGCGCGAGGCCAAGACGGCCGCGGCCGGTGGCGTCGACGCCGCGGGGCCGCTGCTGGCGATGGCCGGCGGTCACGCGGAGGGGATCACCGGCCCCCTGGTCACCGAGGCCGCCCAGGCCGGAGACCCCTTCAGCATCGAGCTCATCGCCTCGCTGGCCCGGTGGCTCGGTGGCGGCATCGCGTCACTGGTCGCGGTGCTGGACCCGGCGGCCGTCGTGATCGGCGGTGGCGTGAGCGAGGCCGGTGACCTGCTGATGGTGCCGCTGCGCGCCGCCTTCGAGTCCCAGCTGAGCGGTCGCGGCCACCGTCCCGTCGCCGAGATCCGTCTCGCCACCCTGGGCAACAAGGCCGGCGTCATCGGCGCCGCCGACCTGGCCAGACACTGATGCCTCCCGTGACGGGGCTGCACCTCGGCATCGACATCGGCGGCACCAAGGTCCTCGCCTGCGAGGTCGACGAGAGCGGTGAGGTGCTGCGCTCCACCCGCCGCGACACACCCGACCGGCACGCCGACCCCCGCCTGCTCGACGACGCCGTGACCTCGGCGGTCGAGGAGCTCGCGTCCGGCCGTGACCTGGTGGCCGTCGGGCTGTCCGTCGCCGGGCTGGTCGACCACGACCGCGTGCACTTCTCGACCCACCTGCCCTGGCAGGAGGACGACACGCTGAGCCGCCTCACCGAGCGCTGGGGCGTCCCGGTCGTCATGGACAACGACGTCGCGTGCGCAGCGGTCGCCGAGATCGTCTACGGCGCCGGCCGGGGCGGGGAGTCCTTCCTGCTGGTCACCGTCGGGACCGGCATCGGCGGCGCGATCGTGCATGCCGGGTCGGTGCTGCGTGGCGCGCACGGGATGGCCGGCGAGTTCGGCCACGTGCGGGTGGTGCCCGAGGGGCACGACTGCGAGTGCGGGCTGCGTGGCTGCCTGGAGCAGTACGCCAGCGGCAACGCCCTGGTGCGTCTCGCGGGACCCGGCTACGCCGACGGCCCGGCCGTGACCGCGGCGGCCATCGAGGGGGACGGCACCGCGTTGCAGGCCCTGACCTCGGTCGGCGACTGGCTGGGGGTCGGGCTCGGCGGCCTCGTGTCGTCGTACGACCCGGAGCTGGTGGTCATCGGCGGCGGCGCCTCCGAGGCGGGTGACCTGCTGCTGGAGCCGGCCCGTCGGGCCATGGCCCGCTCGGTCGTGGGCAGCGGGCACCGCCCCCTGCCCGCGGTCGTCGTCGCGCAGTGCGGCTCCGCCGCGGGTGCCGTGGGTGCCGCGCACCTGGCGCGCACCGCCCGCTCCCGCTGAGGTGCGAGGCGAGCTGGCCGTCGGGGCGGGAAAGTGCGGGACGTTTTCGACGTCCTGAAGCGCTTCAGACGTCGAAAA
>NZ_JANNML010000195.1:0-9067 GCF_031397825.1 Nocardioides sp. | reverse complement strand
CCGCCCCCGAGGTCCTCCGCCGTCACGACCTCGCCGGTCGCGGCCTTCACCAGTGGCGGGCCGCCCAGGAAGATCGTGCCCTGCTCCTTGACGATCACGGTCTCGTCGGACATCGCCGGGACATAGGCGCCGCCGGCGGTGCAGGAGCCCATGACGCTGGCGACCTGGGGGATGCCGCGCGCCGACAGGTTGGCCTGGTTGAAGAAGATCCGGCCGAAGTGCTCGCGGTCGGGGAAGACGTCGTCCTGCATCGGCAGGAACGCCCCTCCGGAGTCGACGAGGTAGACGCAGGGCAGGTGGTTGTCGGAGGCGACGGTCTGCGCGCGCAGGTGCTTCTTGACCGTGATCGGGTAGTAGGTGCCGCCCTTGACCGTCGCATCGTTGGCGACGACCACGCACTCCCGCCCGCTGATCCGCCCGATGCCGGTCACGATGCCGGCGCTCGGCACGGTGTCGGGCGCGTCCGCCCGGCCCGGGTCGCCGTACATGCCCGTCGCGGCGAGCGGGCTGAGCTCCAGGAACGGGCTGCCGGGGTCGAGGAGGGCGTCGACCCGGTCGCGCACCAGCAGCTTGCCGCGGTCGGTGTGCTTGGTGCGGGCGGCCTCACTGCCGCCGAGCCGGGCCGTTGCCAACCGCTCGCGCAACTCGGCGACGAGGTCTGTCATCTCTGGGGGCACCCGGCCAGGTTAGCGATCGTTAACCTGCACGTCCATGCTGTCGCTCACCGAGCCGGCGCGATGTTGCAGCCGGTGGGCCGAGCCGGCGCGATGTTGCAGCCGGTGGGCCGAGTCGGCGCGATGTTGCAGCCGGCTTCTGCAACAGTGCGCCGATTCGGCCAGCGCTCAGCAACATTGCGCCGACTCGGCCGTTAACGGGCGCTAACCTTCGTGGATGAGCCAGGCGAGCAGCGACGAGACGCCGAGCCGTCGAGAGCAGATCCTCGCCACGGCGGCCGATCTCTTCGCGGCCCGCGGCTTCCACGGCGTCTCGGTGGCCGACCTCGGCACGGCCTGCGGGATCAGCGGCCCGGCGCTCTACAAGCACTTCGCGTCGAAGGACGCCGTGCTCGCCGAGATGCTGGTGTCCATCAGCGAGCAGCTGCTGGCGGTCGGGACGGCCCGGGTCAGCGCCGCCCACGGGGCCGACCAGGCGCTGCGGGCCCTGGTCGACTGGCACGTCGACTTCGCCCTCAACCACCGCGCGCTGATCATCGTCCAGGACCGCGACTGGGAGTCGCTGCCGGTGCAGGCCCGCGAGCTGGTGCGCACGCTGCAGCGGGCCTACGTCGACCTGTGGGCAGCCCAGTTGCGCAGCCTGCACGACCGGCTGGACCTGACCACGGCGCGGGCCATGGCGCACGCGGCGTTCGGGCTGATCAACTCCACCCCCCGGACGGGCGCCCTGCCCGACCCCTCGCTGCACGACGTCCTGATCGCGATGGCGCTGCGCGCGCTGCTGCCCGCCCCCGGGGGACCTGCCCGCTTAGGGTGACGAGATGGGTAGGAGACGGGCACTGTGGCTGCCGCTGGCGGCGGCGCTGCTCGGCGCGACCGCCGGTGTCGCGACCGCCCTGGTCGTGCCGGACGAGGAGCCGGTGACCAGCGAGTCCTCCTTCAACGACCCGCTGCGCGTGGGCGTGCCCCTCGTGGACCTCGAGTGCACCGGCGACGCCGTCATCGTGCTGGGCTACGGCGAGACCGGCGCGCCCCTGCGCTCGGCGGTAGTCAACAACCCCGACGAGACCGTGCGCTACCTGCGCACCGACGACTCGTGCCCGACGCTGTGGGGTCCTCCGGAGAACGACGTGCCGGAGTACGTCGCCTACAGCGGCCCCTACGACAGCCTGATGGACCCCTGCCTGGCCCGGCTCACCGGCGAGCACAAGCGCGACGACGTGACGCGCCTGCACTCGGGCAACACGACCTACGTCAAGTGCGTCTGCGAGGTCCCGACGGCCGACCTGCGGGTGCTCTCGCGCAGCGACGGCACCGACCCCGAGACCGCGATCTGGGTGCGGTCCCTGCAGAACACGCTGATCGACATCGACGTGGCTGCCGGTCGTGAGGACCGCTTCCGCCCCGAGAACGTGACCGGCATCTTCGACGAGGCCACCGAGCAGCGCGTGAAGGACTTCCAGGAGGTCCGCGACATCGTGCCGCCCACCGGGGTCGTGGATGCCGAGACGTGGGGAGCGCTGACCGACCAGGTCTGCATCACCTACGACTACTAATTTTGGGGGTGCGCCGACCAATGTGGGGGGATGCGCCGACGACTGGATCCGTCGTAACCTGAAGTGCACGCGGGGGAAACCGTCGTGTACCGCCCCCGATCACGGCTCACATCGGGGGCGGTCCGCATTTCCGGCGCCTGTCAGAACAGGTGGTCGATGCCGGCGCCCGGATCGTCGACGAGCTCGAGGATGCGAGCGGCCCTCAGGGCGGCGTCGACGGCGGCGTCGACATCCCCCTCCTCGGCGGGACGGTCCGCCGCGACCTCGACCGTCGACCGCTCGTGCAGGTCTGCCAGCAGGGCGTCGCGCGGGACGCCGCGCAGGTGGAGCAGCACGAACGGGTCGGCCTCCACCAGCCAGGTCAGCTGGTAGAGCACCGCCAGCGCGTGCGGGCACGGGTCGGCCCAGAAGCTGCAGGTGCACGACGAGCCGAGCTCGCCGCCGTAGGGAAGCAGCTCGACCCCGAGCTGGTCGGCGTGCTCGACCAGGGTGTGGGGCAGGTCGCCGGCCAGCAGCGCCGCGACCCTGCCGGCCTCGGCAGCGACGGTCTCCACGAGCGCGTCGCGGCCCGCGTCGTCGAGCACCGGCACCGTGCCCGACGCCGTGACCAGGCCGCTCTCGTCCTCGACGCTCGCCACGAAGCCGCCCGGCGTGACGGTGATGCCCCCGACGTGGCCGCCACGGGCGAGGGTGCGGGCCTTGCGCAGGTCGCCGTCGGCGTACGCCGCCTCCTCGACCGCCCGCACCCATGCCTTGCCCCACCAGGTGCTGGCCCGCGCGGGGCGGGTGCGCGCCGCGAGACGGGAGTGGACCACGGTCGACGGCTGCACGGTCACGGCCGCCGCAACGTCACCAGGTCGCGCAGCTCGTCGTTGCTCAGCTCGGTGAGCGCCGCCTCGCCGCTGCCCAGCACGGAGTCGGCCAGCGCGCGCTTGCGGGTGAGCAGCTCGGCGACCTTCTCCTCGATCGTGCCCTGCGTGATGAGCCGGTGGACCTGGACGGGGCGGGTCTGGCCGATCCGGTAGGCGCGGTCGGTGGCCTGGTCCTCCACTGCGGGGTTCCACCAGCGGTCGACGTGGATGACGTGGTCGGCGCGGGTGAGGTTGAGCCCGGTGCCGCCGGCCTTGAGCGAGAGCAGGAAGACCGGCACCTCACCGGCCTGGAAGCGCTTGACCATCGCCTCGCGCTCGCGCACGGGCGTGCCGCCGTGGAGGAACTGGTGCGGGATCGACGCCTTCGCGAAGTGGGTCTCGAGGAGACGGGCCATGGCGACGTACTGCGTGAAGAGCAGCACCGCCCCGTCCTCCGCGAGCACCGTGCCGATCAGCTCGTCCAGCAGGTCGAGCTTCTCCGAGCGCCCCGCCAGACGGCCGTTGGACTGCTTGAGGAAGTGGGCCGGGTGGTTGCAGATCTGCTTGAGGCCGGTGAGCAGCGCGAGCACCAGGCCACGGCGGGTCTCCTCGTCGGCCTCCTCGATGCGGCGCATCGACTCGCGCACGAACGACTCGTAGAGGACGACCTGCTCCTGGGTCAGGCCCAGCGGATGGTCGGTCTCGGTCTTGGCCGGAAGCTCGGGGGCGATGCCGGGGTCGGACTTGCGGCGCCGCAGCAGGAACGGCCCGATCAGGTCGGCGAACTGCCGAGCCTTGGTCGGCTCGAGCCCCGACTCGATCGGACCCGCCCACACCTTGCGGAAGGCGTTGCGGCTGCCGAGCAGTCCCGGGGTCGCCCAGTCGAGGATGGCCCAGAGCTCGGTCAGGTTGTTCTCCACCGGGGTGCCGGTCAGCGCCACCCGCGCCCGGCTCTGGATCGCCCGCAGCGCCCGTGCCGTGGAGGACTGCGGGTTCTTGACGTGCTGCGCCTCGTCGGCGACCACCAGGTCCCACGGCACCTCCTCGAGGGTGGCGTGGTCCACCCGCATCGTGCCGTACGTCGTGAGCACGAACCCGCCGTCGTGCTCGAGGTCCTCGAGCGAGCGCTGCGTGCCGTGGAAGCGCCGCACGGGCACCCCCGGTGCGAAGCGCTGGATCTCCGCCTCCCAGTTGCCCAGCAGGCTGGCGGGGCACACCACGAGCGTCGGTCCGGTCGCGCCGGCGTCGCGGCGGTGCAGGTGCAGCGCGATCAGGGTGACGGTCTTGCCGAGGCCCATGTCGTCGGCCAGGCAGGCCCCGAGCCCGAGCGAGGTCAGGTCGGCCAGCCAGGTGAGGCCGTGGCGCTGGTAGTCGCGCAGCTCGGCCCGCAGGTGCGGCGACGGAGCGACGGGATCGCGCGTGGCCGCGGTGAGCAGCTGCTCGCGCACCTTGAGCAGGGTGGCGCCGACGACGACCTGGGTCTGGGTCGCCTCGCCCCGGTCGTCGGCCGGCTCGAGCTGCACCACGCCGGTGAGCGCAGCGGCGACCGCCTGCACGGGCTTGACCGTGCGGACCAACCGCTTGCGGGCCCGCTTGGCCATCGCCGGGTCCACGACGGTCCAGTGGCCGCGCAGCTTGAGGATCGGCGCCGTCGCCCGGGCGAGCTCGTCCATCTCCTCGGGGGTCAACGGGTCGCCGTGCAGCGCGAGCTGCCACGTGAAGGCGAACATCGCGGCGGCGCCGAAGAGGCCTTCGTGCAGCGGCTCCTCGCGCTGGCCCTTGCCCGCGCCGGCCCCGCCGGGGGGCGAGGTGCGGTCCAGGACGGCGCTGGCCGTCAGGTCGCGACCGAGGCTGCGCGGCCACAGCACGTCGACGCCGCGGTCCTTGAGCGCTCCGACGCCGTCCTCCAGCAGGCTGACCAGCTCGTCGGTGTCGAGGGTGATCTCGTCGGGCACCCGGAGCTCGAGGAGGCGGTCGAGCACCGGCCAGGCGTCGGCCGCGGCTCGCAGCGCGATGCTCGCGTGGGTCCTGGCGCGCTCCCCGAAGCCGTGGCTGGCGGTTGGCCCGCTCTCGGTGAAGAGCACCGCCGCGTCGCAGAGGTGGAGCGGGTTCTGCTCGTCGTGGACCTGGAGCACCAGTCGCACCGCCCCGGCGACCAGCTCCTCCTCGTCGGCCTCGACCCGCAGCGAGATCGTGACGAGCTGGGGCAGGTCGGCATCGGTGTCCGTGCGGTGCCGGGCCAGTCGTTGGCGCAGCCGCGACTCGAACCCGTGACCGCCGCGCTGCCGCTCCTGGTCCGGCGCGCGGCTCGAGGAGGGGGTGCCGGCCCGGTGGGCGGTCGAGAGCGGTGCCGAGCGCGGCATCGCGTCGCTGACCGCGTCGAGCACCTCGCGCACCAGCGCCTGCGCGGCGCGCTCGTCGACGTCGTCGTAGGACCGCGAGCGCGCGAGCATCTCCACCCGGTCGGTGTCAGCGGCGTCCAGCGGGCTGGCCCGCCAGCTGCGACCACCCTCGTCGGGCTCGAACTTGCCGGCCGCCACGAGCCGCATGCCGAGCAGCACCGCACCGCTGAGCAGCCCCACGCTCGGGTGCACGTCGTCGCGCGCGTGGGCCTTGGTGAGCACCGGCAGCGCTGCACGGATCGGCAGCGCGATCGTGCGGCGCTCGTCGCTGAACTCCACCACGCCCTCGCGCGGCGGCACGGCCGGACGGAAGGTCGCCGGTCCGGTGACGGGCACGAAGCTCACGGGCGACCTCGGATCGGATGGCGGGCGGACCTCGACGCTAACGTGCGGCACCGACCATCCGTTCCCTCCGGGCTCGACGAGTCGGCCCACGTGAAAGCCTGGGGCGATGGACGACCTGCAGCGGCGCTTCCAGGCAGCACTCGACTCCGGGGCGCGCACGGTGCTCCACCACCCCCGTCGTACGCCGGCGGAGACGATGGCCCGTCTCGCCCGGGCCTGCGAGGAGCTGGGCGTCGACACGTGGGACGGCTACGGCGAGCGGGGACCGGTGGCGCGACTGGAGGCGGAGGTCGCCGAGCTGCTCGGCACACCGGCAGCGGCGATGTTCCCCAGCGGGATCATGGCGCAGCAGGCGGCGTTGCGCGTGTGGTGCGACCGGGCCGGGACCCGACGCATCGCGCTGCCCGACCTCTCGCACCTGCTCAAGCACGAGGCCGACGGGCCACGGCGGCTGCACGGCTTCGAGGTCGAGCACCTCACGACCGGCCGTGTGCAGCCCTCCGCGGAGGCGCTGGAGGCCCTGCCCGGTCACCTCGCCGCCGTGCTCGTCGAGCTGCCGCTGCGCCACGCCGGCTGCGCGCTGCCGGACTGGGCCGAGCTCGAGGCGTTCTCCGCCGCGGCCGAGGAGGGCGGGATCGCGCGGCACCTCGACGGCGCCCGGCTGTGGGAGTCGCAGCCGTTCTACGACCGGCCCCTGGCGGAGGTCGCCGGCCTCTTCGACAGCGTCTACGTCTCGCTCTACAAGGGGCTCGGCGGCCTGGGCGGGGCGGTGCTCGCCGCCGACGAGGACGTCGTGGAGGAGGCGCGGCTGTGGCGCAAGCGCATGGGCGGCACGATCTTCCGGATGACGCCCGAGGCCGTCGGTGGGCTGGTCGGGCTGCGCGATGAGCTGCCGCGCATGGGTGAGTACGTCGCGTGGGCGCGGTCGCTGGCCACCTCGCTCGAGGCGCGGGGCGTGCGGGTCAACCCGTCGCCACCGCACACCCCGACGTTCGAGGTGTTCGCCGACGGCACCGAGGACGAGGTCAACGAGCGGCTCTTCGCGCTGGTCGAGCGCGAGGGGGTGGTCCCGAGCTTCCCGTGGTGGTCCACCGCCGTGCCCGGCGTGGTGACGACCGAGATCGCGGTCGCCTCCGCCGCGACCGGCTTCGACCCCGACCAGGTCGCGGACTGGCTCGCGGAGGTCGCGCTCGGAGCCTCGTGAGCCTCGTGAATAGGCTGGGCACCATGACCCTCCTCGACACCCCCCTCGCCCGCCTCGACGGCACGCCCGGCACCCTCGGCGACCTCACCGGCGGCAAGCCCGCACTGCTGGTCAACGTGGCCAGCAAGTGCGGCCTCACGCCGCAGTACACCGGGCTCGAGGAGCTCCAGAGCGAGCTCGGCGACCGCTTCACCGTCGTCGGTCTGCCGTGCAACCAGTTCGGCGGCCAGGAGCCCGGCTCGTCCGAGGAGATCGCGGAGTTCTGCTCCTCGACCTACGGCGTGAGCTTCCCGATGAGCGAGAAGGTCGAGGTCAACGGCGACGGCCGCCACGCGCTCTACACCGAGCTCGTCCAGACACCCGACGAGAGCGGCACGGTCGGCGACGTCTCGTGGAACTTCGAGAAGTTCCTCCTCGCCGCCGACGGCTCCGTCGTGGCCCGCTTCGGCCCTCGCGTCGAGCCGCTCGACGACCGCGTCGTCACCGCCATCCAGGCCCAGCTGGCCTGAGCCGGCGGGGCAGCGGACGACTTCCGGTGCGACATGTAACACGTCGTTACCCCATCTACGAGACCGTTGCAGCGGTCGGGTAGATGAGCAGACGACGTGTTACAAGTGGGACACCCGCCCCGTCACCACCGGCAGCCCGGCCAGCGTGACGATGCCGGGGGCGGCGGCGACGACCGCGGGGACGGCGTTGGTGACCGGCATCGCGGTGTAGATCATCCCGAGACCCATGAAGCCCTCCTCGGTCCAGTCGGCCGGGGGCAGGCAGTGGATGACCGTGCGCATGTTGGGCAGCCCGAAGACCTGGATCACGTGCCCGTGGGCGAGCGGCTTGGGCGGCACGACGTGCGAGCCCATCGTCCAGTTGAAGCCGACGCTCACGACGTTGCGCTCACCGACCCAGCCGCGGTGGTAGCCCATCACGCCGGCGACCGTCCCGGCCGGGACCTGCATGAAACCCAGGTCGGAGTCACCGGTGGCGGTGGTGAACTCGACGTCGAAGCTCATCCGGTCCAGGATCACGCCCAACGCGTCGGCCATCATCGCGGCCGACTCGGCGAACACCTCGCTCTCGACCCGCACCGACTCGGCCAGTCCCGGTGTGTCGGGTGACTGCGAGAACCCCATCGCCGTCTGCGTCCCGGCCGACTCGTAGGTCGAGCAGTCCACCGACTCGGTGATCCGGATCTCGTCGACCCGCTCGCAGGCCCCGCTGAGCACCATGCCGACCAGGTTGGTCAGCCCGGGGTGGGCGCCGCTGCCGAAGATCGTGGAGCCGCCGGCCTCGCAGGCGGCCCTGATCCGGTCGAGGTCCGGCGCCGACTGCTTGCCGCCGGTGATCCACGCAGCACTCGTGCAGACGTTGACGCCCGACTCCAGCAGCCGCGCGAGGTCGTCGATGCTGGGCCACAGCGGGTTGTAGCAGCACGCGTCGGCACCGAGCGCGAGGAGCGCGTCGACGTCGTCGGTCGCGCGTACGCCGGTGGGTGACGGCCAGTCGCACAGCTCGGCCGCGTCGAGGCCCACCTTGTCCGCGCCGTGGGCGAAGACGCCGACCAGCTCGAGGTCGGGGCGGGCGAGGATCGCGTGCAGGGAGCGACGACCGATGTTGCCGGTCGTCCACTGGATCACGCGCAGCGGCTGACTCATGCGCGCCACAGTAGAACCCGTTCTAGTTTGTCGTCCAGGAGTGGCTCGCACGATCGGGCCAACCGATCGTCACGGCGACGTGAGGAGGCGCACGCCTGGCCCCGGATCCCCGCCTGGGCACAGGCGACCGTGATCGCGGACACGTGGGGAGGACTTGCATCGGGGCACCCGGGTTGGCCACGGTGGACGATCCGCAGGGCGCCTCACGCAGCCGCCCCGGTCACCGGCACGCCTGGTCCCCCTCTCTCCTCGTGCCCACCTTCGCGGCATCACCCTGCCGATCCCGAAAGGCCTCCTCGCCATGTCCTTGTCCTTCCGCGCACCACTCTCCAGCGCCCCGCCCGGGCGCCAGGTGGTCTCGCCCGCCGAGCTCACCTCCC
>NZ_JANNML010000194.1:0-20169 GCF_031397825.1 Nocardioides sp. | reverse complement strand
CGGTCAGGCCCAGAGCTGGCCCTCGAGGCGGTCCTCGGCCTCGTCGATGGTGCCTTCGTAGGCGCCGGTGGAGAGGTACTTCCAGCCGCCGTCGCAGACGATGAAGGCGATGTCGGCGGACTCGCCGGCCTTGACGGCCTTGGCGGCCTGACCGAGCGCCGCGTGGAGGATGGCGCCGGTGGAGATGCCGGCGAAGATGCCCTCGAGCTCGAGGAGCTCGCGGACACGGCGGACGGCGTCGCGCGGACCGACGGAGAAGCGCGAATCGATGAGCGAGGCGTCGTAGAGCTCGGGGACGAAGCCCTCGTCGAGGTTGCGCAGGCCGTAGACGAGCTCGCCGTAGCGGGGCTCGGCAGCGACGATCCTGACCTCCGGCTTGGCCACGCGGAAGTAGCGGCTGACACCCATGAGCGTGCCGGTGGTGCCGAGACCGGCGACGAAGTGGGTGATGCCGGGCAGATCGGCGAGCAGCTCGGGGCCGGTGCCCTGCTCGTGGGAGAGGGCATTGGCAGCGTTGCCGTACTGGTAGAGCATCACCCAGTCGGGGTGCTCGGAGGCGACCTGCTTGGCGACCCGCACCGCCTCGTTGGAGCCGCCGGCGGCAGGCGAGGAGATGATCTCGGCGCCCCACATGCGCAGCAGCTGACGGCGCTCCTCGGAGGTGTTCTCCGGCATGACGCAGACGATCCGGTAGCCCTTGAGCTTGGCGGCCATCGCCAGCGAGATGCCGGTGTTGCCGGAGGTCGGCTCGAGGATCGTGCAGCCGGGGCGCAGCGTGCCGTCCTTCTCCGCCTCCTCGATCATCTTCAGCGCCGGGCGGTCCTTGATCGAGCCGGTGGGGTTGCGGTCCTCGAGCTTGGCCCACAGCCGCACGTCGGGGCTCGGCGACAGCCGCGGGAGCCCGATGAGCGGCGTGTTGCCGACCGAGGCCAGCAGGTTGTCGTAGCGCATGGTTATCAGGATGCCATTCGGTCGGGAGGGGCCAGCCGGAGCCGGCTCAGCGCAGGTAGCGCTCGGGGTCGAAGTCGTCGAGGTCGATGATGCGCACGCGCGGCAACGGGACGTTGAAGGCGCGGACGTCGTCCTCGAGGTCGTGGATCTTGATGTCCAGGTCGCTGAACTGGATGCTGACGTATTCGTGGAGACCGACGATGCCGATGCGTCGCTCGGTCCCGAGCAGCCGCTCCATGTGGGGCGCGAAGTCGGCGTCGTGGCTGACCAGCATCACGTCGTCGTCGTGGCCGATCAGCGCGTCGAGCGTGCGCTGGATGCCGACGTCGACGACCTTCTCGTCGCTGCGTCCGGCGAGCGGGATCGGGCGGTAGTCCATGGCCAGCAGGGCCTGGATGAAGCTGCTGGGCAGCTGGCCGTTGGAGGCGTTGAGGAAGAACAGCCCGACGACGGGCTGTCCCCAGATCGCCTCGGCGTACTGGGTCACGCGCTCCCAGCGCGGGCGCTCCTCGGGCAGCGGACGTCGCCCGAGGAGGGAGTTGCCGAGCGTGGCGTCGATGTTCTCGCCGTCGACGAGGACGAACGTACGCCGGCCCGACATGGGGATCAGCCCCCGGCGACGGCGGGGAGGACGACGACCTCGTCGCCGTCGGCGAGGGGGGCCTCGAGACCGCCGATGAAGCGGACGTCCTCGTCGTTGATGTAGACGTTGACGAACCGTCGCAGGTCGCCGTCCTGGATGAGGCGCTCCCTGATGCCGGGGTGGCTGGCCTCGAGGTCGTCGATCAGGGCGCTCAGGCTCGCGCCGTCACCGTGGACGGCCTTCTCGCCGCCGGTGTAGGTGCGCAGGATGGTCGGGATCCGGACCTCGATGGCCATGTGTGAAACTCCTCGGTCGATGCTCAGTCGGTGCTCAGCTGGGCGACGACGGTGACCTGTTCCTCGGTCACCACGCCGTCGATGATTCTGTAGGACCTGAACTCCACAGGGCCCTCGTTATTCCCGTGCTCACGTGTGCTGACCAGCACGTAGTGCGCGTTGGGCTCCTGCGCGAGGCCGATGTCGGTGCGGCTCGGGTAGGCCTCGGTGGCCGTGTGGGAGTGGTAGATCACGACGGGTTCCTCGTCGTTCGCATCCATCTGCTTGTAGAGCTGGAGCAGGTCGGTGGAGTCGAACTCGTAGAACGTCGGGCTGCCCGCCGCGTTGACCATCTCGACCAGCCGCTGCGGCCGGTCACTGCCCTCGGGCCCGGCGACGATGCCGCAGGCCTCGTCGGGGTGGTCGCGCTTGGCGTGCGCGACGATGCCGTCGTAGGTCGCCTGGTCGATGGTCAGCACGGCTCCAGCCTAGGGCGTCGGCGCGCAGCGGCTCCGAGCGGTCTCAGCCGTTCTTCTTCTTCGCGCAGTCGAAGGAGGCGACGACCTGGACCGTCTCGCCCTCGACGTTGAACGCCTCGGCGTCGATCTCGGCGACCTTGCCGTCGGGGCGGATGTCGAGCCCGGTCGCCTTCCCCGGCTGGGTCGCGAAGACCTGCTTGCCGTCGTAGAAGTTGACCGACGGCGGGAAGTCCTCGCCCTCGGCGTAGGCCGTCACGGTCACCTTGCCGTCGGCCGTGAGGTAGACCGCACTCGGGCCGGACTCCTCGCCGCGCACGGTCGCCTTGCCCTCCCAGGAGGCCTCGACGGCGCCGGTCACGGACACGGTGGCGCGACAGCCGCGCTCCTCTCCCGGGACCTGTGTCTCCTCCTCCGCGGGGGCGTCGGGCGCCTGCGAGGCGGCGTCGCCGGCAGGGGCGTCGCTCTCGGAGGAGTCGTCACCGCTGCACGCGGTGAGGGCCGCGGTCAGGGCCAGAGCGGTGAGCAGCAGTCGTGGGGAGCGCATGGCGCCGAGTCAATCATCCGGTGGCGCCTCAGCGGCTGAGGGCCCCGACGATCGTCTCCTGGAGGTAGCCGACCCACTCGTAGATGTCGTGGGCCTGGGAACGGGGGTCCTCGTCGGGCAGGGACGCCCAGAAGGCCTCGTCGCCGTCCTCGATCTCGAGGCGCGTCGCCAGCGCGAGCCGCAGGTCGGTGAAGGAGCGCATCCAGGTCACGGCCGTGGGCTCGTCGAGCTCGACGTCGATCATCAGCCCGTCCTCGGTGAGCTGCTCAGGCAATCCGGCCTCCTCGAGGGTGTCGATGATCGTGATGGCGGCGGCAGCCTTGCCGTCACGCAGACCGCCCTCGGTGAACCGACGGAACTCCGACGCGGCCTCGTCGTCGTTGGGGTAGGCGGTGGGGAACAACCGGGCGAGGACCGGGTCCTCCGGCTCCGTCGTCGGCCCGGAGAAGTCCATCATCGCCTCGAACGGGTCCTGGTCCTCGCGCGGGACGGCCGCCTCGTTGCGCAGCAGCTCGACCAGCTGGGAGGCCAGGCTCCGCAGCAGGTCGGCCTCGAAGCCGGTGAAGTTGGCGATGATGCGCTTGCTGCGCCGGTGTCGTGCGAAGCCGCTCAACCCGCTCAGTCCGCCTTCTGGAGCGTCGCCCACAGGCCGTACTCGTGCATGGCCTGCACGTCGCGCTCCATCTCCTCGCGCGACCCGGTGCTGACCACGGAGCGGCCGTCCTCGTGAACCTCCATCATCAGCTTCTCGGCCTTCTTCTTGGCGTAGCCGAAGTGGGTCTGGAAGACGTAGGTGACGTAGGACATCAGGTTGACGGGGTCGTTCCAGACGATGGTCACCCAGGGCGTGGCCAGGACCGTGACCTCGTCGGGGACGAGGTCCTTCTCGGTGTCTGGCTCGACCTCGACGGGACTAGGAGCGGACACGGCTCCATGGTGGCACATCGTCACGCGCGTCCCACGACTCTCCCCGGGCACGCCGGTAGCCTGCCCGCATGACCGACCCGGAGCTCGACGTACGGCTCGAGGGTGGCGCCCTGTGGCTCACCCTCAACCGGCCCGAGGTGTTCAACGCGCTCAGCCCGCAGATGGCCGTCGACATCGCCCGGCTCGCCGAGGAGGCGGTCGCGCGCGACGAGGTCCGCGTCGTGGTGCTGACCGGGACCGGCGCGGCCTTCAGCACCGGCGCCGACATCTCCGGGGCCGACGCCCACGAGAACTTCGACGTGCGCGCGCTCGACGCGGCCAACCGGATCATCCGGGCCATCGTGGCGCTCGACAAGCCGGTCGTGGCTGCCGTCAACGGCGTCGCGGCCGGCGTCGGCTGCTCGGCCGCGCTCGCGGCCGACATCGTCGTCGCCGCCGAGTCGGCCAGCTTCCTGCTGGCCTTCGCCCGGATCGGGCTGATGCCCGACGGCGGGGCGTCGGCGACCGTCGCTGCCTCCATCGGGCGCGCGCGGGCGATGCGCATGGGCCTGCTGGCGGAGCCGCTCACCGCGCAGGAGGCGTACGACGCCGGCCTGGTCACCCACGTCGTCCCGGACGCCGACTTCGCCACCGCCGTGGACAAAGTCGTGGGCCGGCTCGCGGCCGGGCCGCCGCTCGCCTTCGCGGCCACCAAGCGGGCGATCAACGCAGCCACCCTGCACCAGCTCGAGGACGCCCTGGAGCGCGAACGCGCCGGACAGAGCCTGTTGCTGCGGACCGCCGACGTCGCCGAGGGCATGCGTGCCTTCGGCGAGCGCCGGCGGCCCGTCTTCACGGGCGAGTGACGCGCGGGGGCACCGCGACGATCAGGAGACCGTGATCGGCTGACCACCCGACACCAGGCGCCAGTCGACCGACGCGAACTGCGCGGGGTCGATGGTGCCGTTGGCGAGAACCCAGTCGATGAGCAGCTGACGGATCTCGTTCTGCCGGTTGTAGACGACCGGGGCCGTCGACACGGCCGGGAAGCCGCCACCGCCCGACTGGCGGTAGTTGTTGACCGCCAGCACGAACTGCTGCGCGTCTGTCACCGGGACGCCGTCGTAGGCGAGGTCCTTGATCCGCGACCCCGCCTGCTGCGACACGTCGATGTCGTAGGTCAGCGGGGCGTCGAGCCCGGCCACGGAGTCGAAGTTGAAGTCGGGCGTGCCTCTCGGGGCGGTCGGGGTCACGGCGTTGGTCAGGTCGGAGATCGCGAAGGGCCCGGTGCCGCTGACCTGCTTGAAGTAGCGCGCGGAGAACTCCAGGTAGCTGCGGATCTCGGCGCCGCTGACCCGCACCCCGAGCAGCGTGTTGTCGAAGACGTAGAGCCCCGCGACGTCGCGGATGGTCACCTCCCCCTCCGGGAAGGACGCCTTCCGGTTGAAGGGGGCGGCGATCGAGAGCACGGGCAGTGCGGCGTCGGCACCGGTGAGGTCGGCCTTGACCGCGCCGGCCTGCACGTAGTTGATGAAGTCGATGATGGGGACGTCCTCGACGACCGCACGGGCGGCCGACAGCGCGACCGCCGAGGTGCCGACCACGGAGTTGACGTAGCCCACGACCGTGTCGTGCTGCTCACGCACGGCCGACGCCACCTGCGGGTCCTCGGCGACGGTGTTGGAGTTGAGGCTCTGGCCCGTGGCGCTCACGAGCCTCCACCGGCCGCCCCGCCCGCGACCCCTGCCACGACCTCCGCCGCGACGCTCCTCGACGACGAGGTCCATCACCGCGAGCCGGTTGCCCCAGAAGTAGGGCTCCACCAGCAGCACGTCCTGGCCGGTCCTCTCGTTGCGCACGTAGCGCTGGGCGATCTCCTGGTGGGCGTGGCCGACGAGGATCGCGTCGATGCCGGGCACCTGGGCCGCCACGAGCGACGCGGCGTTCTCCGGGAACGGCAACGCGTCGCCGTACGACGAGGAGGTGTCGGCGCCCGAGTGGGCAGCGACCACGACGAGGTCGCAGCCGCGCTTCCTCATCTCCGGCACGAACCTCCGTGCCTGCTCGACCAGTCCGGGGAACTCCATGCGTCCCTCGACGTTGGCCTTGTCCCAGATCGCGATGCCGGGGTTGGTCAGCCCCAGGACGCCCACGGTGAGCCTGCTGCCGCCGGCGACCTTGTAGGTCTTGACGACGTAGGGCGGGAACACCGGTCGCTTGGTCGCCGGGTCGACGACGTTCGCCCCGAGCAGCGGGAAGTCCAGCTGCGACTCGAAGGTGCGCAGGGTGTCGATGCCGTAGTTGAACTCGTGGTTGCCGAGCGCGGCCGCGTCGTAGCCGACGAGGTTCATCGCGGTCGCCATCGGGTGCGTGGCGCCCTGCGTGATCGGGTCGATCTTGGCGTAGTAGTAGGCCAGCGGGGTGCCCTGGATCGTGTCGCCGGCATCGATCATCAGCAGCGGCTGACCGGCACGCTGGCGGCGCAGCGCCTTGACCAGGGTCTGGACCTTGGCGATGCCGATGTCGTCGTGGGCGGCGTTGTCGAACTCCGCGTTCTTGAAGTAGTCCCAGTTGAAGACGTTGCCGTGCAGGTCGGTCGTGCCGAGCACGGTGAGCGTGACCCGCCGGGCCGCCCCGTGCCCGCCACCTCCCGTCCCGGCGTACGACGGAGCGGCGGTCCAGCCGGCGGAGGCGAGCGCGGCGGTCCCCGTCAGGACGCTGCGGCGGCTGGTCGAGCCGGTGCTGGTGGGGGCAGGGGTGGGTGAGGTCATCGAACATCCCGAGTAGTCGACGTGGAGGTGGGCAAGGTCGCGCCCGCCCCAGTTCTATCCCCCCACCCCCACACGGGTCGAGCGATGACACGCAGAGTTCACTCAGCCGGCGATCAGCACCACTTCTGCACCAGCGCCCGCAGGACCGTGAGGTTGCGGTTGGTGGCCACCCCGAGGTGCTTCTCGACGACGGCGTTGCTCAGCGCGGCCTCGTGATAGCTCTCCCCCAGCACGAGGTGCACGCCGCGGCCCGCGACGTGCACGCGCTCGCCCGGGGTGGAGAGCGCCTCGAGGGCGGCGGCGGCCGAGGCCTCCGGCTCGTCCTTGAGCAGGGAGACGTAGTGGCGACCGGCGTGGTCGGGAGCCAGCCTCGCCGCCTCGTCGACGACCGCCCGGAGCTCGGCCGGGGTGAGGACGATCGTGGGCACCGCGAAGCCGCGGTCGGCGAGGTAGGACTGCTCCAGCGCCGCCTCGATCCGCACCCGTGAGCGCATCGCGGTCCCGAGACGCACGTTGCCGGTGTTGATGTGGGTCGCGACCCCGGTGAATCCGGCTGCCTCGGTCGCCGCGGCGATGGCCTCCTGGGGGAACTTCCGCTTCGCGCCGAGGTTGATCGCCCGGAGGAAGGCCACGTAGGTCGCCATGTCCTCGATGATGCCCCCGACGGCACCGACGGCACAGCGTCGCCACGCGGTCTACGCTCGGTGCATGTCGACCGAGCCCGACGGCCGCTCCTCCCGCTGGGACGCCCACCGCGAGGAGCGTCGCGCCGACCTGATCGCGGCCGCCGTCCGCGCCATCGACGAGCAGGGCCCCGAGGTCAACATGACCGACATCGCGGCCACGGCCGGGGTCAGCAAGCCGGTGCTCTACCGCTACTTCGCCGACAAGGACGAGCTGCACGCGGCGGTCGGCCAATGGGGTGCCGACGAGGTGCTGGCCGGCGTGGTGCCGGCCCTGCTGGTCGACGCGCCCGTGCGCACCCGCATCGAGGCCGCCGTCGACGCCTACCTGCGCGTGATCGAGGAGCACCCCCAGGTCTTCTTCCTGCTGGTGCGGCACCGGGCCAGCGGCGCCGCAGGGTCGGGCGACCCCCTGGCCGACGGCAAGGCGCGCATCGCCGCGACGCTGAGCCGCTTCCTCGCCGAGACGATGCGCGGCCTGGGGGTCGACCCCGGCGGCGCCGAGCCGTGGGCGCAGGGCATCGTCGGGCTCGGCCTGGCCACCGGCGAGTGGTGGCTGGAGAAGCACACGATGCCGCGCGCCGCGATCAGCGGCTACCTCAGCGCCTTCATCTGGCACTCCCTCGAGGGACCGGCCACGGAGCTCGGCGTGCCCTTGTCTGCACTCGACGTGTCCTGACCGACGGGCGTCAGGCCGACCCGCGCACCCGTGCCTCGTAGGCCGCCCGGGCGCCCTGGTCGGCCTCGGCCAGCGCGGAGTCGGCCTTGAACGCGTGGGCGATGGCCTCCTGGGCACCGCGCGGGAGCAGCTGGCTGACCCTGGTCAGGCCCTGGGACCAGCGCGGCACCCAGAGCTCCGGCTTGGGCTTGCGCACGGCCTGCTCGATGACCTTGGCGACGTCGTCGGCGGTGACGGGACGGACCCCGCGCGTGGCCGGGACGCCGGCGGAGAGCTCGGTGAGCACGACGGTCGGCAGCACGACGGTCACATCGATCCCGTGCGGACGCAGCTCGGCGCGGGTGGCCTCGCTGAAGCCCACGGCGGCGAACTTCGAGGCGGAGTACGTCGCCCCGTCTGCCAGCGCCAGCCGCCCGACGGCCGAGGCGACGTTGACCACGTGGCCGCTGCCGCGCTCGATCATGCCCGGCACGACCGCCTTGGTGCCGTTGATGACCCCGTGCAGGTTGATGTCGACGATGCGGCGGGTCACCGCGTCGGGCTCCTTGAGCACCGAGCCGAGCGGCATGATCCCGGCGTTGTTGACCAGCACGTCGATCGGTCCGGCCTCGGCGGTCTCGGCGAGGAAGTCCTGCCACGACGCCGGGTCCGTCACGTCGAGCCGGGCCGCGGTGACGCGGTCGTCGTAGGTGTCGGCGACCTGCTGGGCCAGGGCGAGGTCGAGGTCGCCGATGACCACCGTGGCCCCCTGGCGGGCGAAGCGGTCGACGGTGGCGCGACCGATGCCTCGGGCGCCGCCGGTCACGACGAGGGTGAGGGAGGAGAGGTCGACGGGCGTGCGCTTCATGCGGAGGTCCTTGCGTGGTAGGGGTGCAGCTCGACCGGGAGGCCGTCCGCGGGGAACGGCAACGAGTGGTAGTCGAGGGGGGCGCGGTAGTCGGGGTCGATGCGCCACTCGAAGCGGCGCAGCAGCTGGTGCAGGATCAGCGAGACCTCCGCGCCGGCGAAGGCCATCCCGAGGCACTTGTGCACCCCGCCGCCGAACGGCTCCCAGGCGTAGCGGTGCGACTTGTCCTCGCGGCGGTCGGCGGCGAATCGCTCCGGGTCGAAGCGGTCGGGGTCGGTCCAGAGCTCGGGCAGGTGGTGCGAGAGGTGCACCATCACCGCCGTGAGCCGGCCCTTCGGCACGCGGACGCCGAGGACCTCGGTGTCCTTGACCGTGCGCCGCGCGAGGGCCGGCACCGGCGGCACCAGCCGCAGGCTCTCCTTGATCACCAGGTCGAGGGAGGTCAGCGACTCCAGCTCGGCGAAGGTCGGGTGCTCGGGCAGAGCCAACGACTCCTCGCGACAGCGCTGCTGCCACTCGGGGTGCTGGCCCAGGTGCTGCAGGGCCGTGGTGACCGTGATCGTCGAGGTGTCGTGGGCGGCCATCAGCAGGAAGATCATGTGGTTGACGACGTCGTCGTCGCTGAAGGTGTCGCCGTCGTCGGTGCGCAGGTGGCACAGCACCGAGAAGAGATCGCTGCCCTCGGTCGCCCGCTTGGCGGGCAGGTGGCGGCGCAGGAAGTCCTCGAGGAGCCTGCGGCCGCGGTGGGCCCGGCGCCAGCGGGTGCCCGGGAGGTCCAGCCGGACCAGCGCCCCGCCTGCCTGGACGCAGGCGATGAACGCGTCGTTGAGCGCGTCGAGCTCGGCGTCGTCGGCCAGGTCGGCGCCCCCCATGAAGATCTGGGTCGCGAGGTCGAGCGTCAGCTCCTTCAGCGCCGGGTAGGCGAGGAAGGGCTCCCGGCCGTCCGCCAGGCCCTGCGCCTGCCAGGCGTCCAGACCACGGCCGATCGCCGGCGCCAGCTGCTCGACGTACCCCTCGATGCGGGGGCGCGTGAACGCCTGCTGGAGGAGGAGCCGGTGGCGGTGGTGCTCGGCGAAGTCGAGCAGCATCAGGCCGCGATCGAAGAAGGGCCCGACCAGGAAGCCCCAGCCAGGTCCGTTGGCGAAGGCCTTGTCGGCGTTGCGCAGTGCGGCCTCGCAGGCGTCCGGTCCGGTGAGGATGGTCCAGGTGAGACCCATCATCCGTCGCTCCACGACCGGGCCCACCGCGTGCTGGTGGCGCATGAAGCCGAGCGGGTCGGCGACGTAGTCGAGGGTGTGCCCGACCAGGGGGATCCGCGTGAGCGGGACCCTTGCCAGGAGCTTCTGGACGGTCGGGGGTCGGAGCACGACACCACCTCGAGGCTTCGCTGGACATCTGACAGGGACGTCTGTCAGTTTTGTCCCGAACGAGAAGGGGTGTCAAGTGGTCCAGCCAGATCAGCAGGATCAGCCCGGCCGGTCCTACGGCGGGCGCAGCAAGGCCGAGCGCGCCGCCGAGCGTCGCGAGCGGCTCGTCGCCGCCACCATCACGCTGCTGGGCACCCTGGGCGAGGCGCGCACCACGATGACGGCCGTCTGCGCGGAGGCCGGGCTGACCGAGCGCTACTTCTACGAGAGCTTCCGGGGGCGCGACGAGGCGCTCACGGCCGCGCTGGGCGCGGTGTCCACCGAGATCGCGGACGCGGCGCTGGCCGCGGTCCGGGCCAGCGACGGCTCACCTCAGGACCGCGTGCGTGCGGCGCTCGGAGCGGTCGTCGACGTGCTGTCCACGACCCCCGCCAAGGGCCGCGTCCTCACCCGGGAGTCCAGCGCCAACGCCGCGCTGCGCGAGCGCCGGCAGGCGTTGGTCGGCTGGTTCGCCGACGTCGTGGCGACCCAGTCCTCCAGCCTGTTCGGCGACCAGGCGTGGAGCGGCGCGAGGGCGGGCCACCACGCGATGGTCTTCGTGGCCGGCTATGCCGAGCTGGTCGGCTCCTGGCTCGACGGGGACGTCGCGCTCGACCGGGACCAGGTCGTCGACCTGGGCGCGGACCTGCTGGCGGCCGTCGTACGCCGTCCGACCTGAGGGCCTGCGAGGCCGGGCAGGTCCGGACGTGGAACGACGCCGCCCTGGAGGAGCAGGACGGCGTCGTTCGCGGAGGGAGCAGTCAGATCAGCTGGGGACCTTGACCGTGATCTTGGCGACGCCGACCAGGAGCTGGTCGGTCACCGCGTCGGTCCCGAACGTGTCGTTGAGCAGGCCGGCGGCCACGTCGGAGATGAAGACCTTGGTGCCCTCGAGGATGGCGGTGTCGCCCTCGGTCTGCAGGTCCTTGAGCGTGCTGCCGTTGAGGCGGAACAGGTAGGCAGCGGTGGCCGCGACGTCGCCGTTGACGACCACGTCGCCGTAGACGCGGGAGACGCCCGGGTCGACGTTGAAGTTGCGCAGCTCGACGGTCGTGCCGCCGGCCTTCAGCGACAGGCCCGAGGACTCGTGCTGGATCTGGCCGACGACGTAGTTGGGGACCTCGCCGGGCGTGAAGACCGAGACGTTGCCGCCGGTGATCGGGAAGATCAGCGAGCCGTCGGTCAGCTTGGCGCTGCCGAGGACGCCCGGGGTGAGCTTCAGGGAGGTGAGCGCGTCGGTGAAGCCGGTGTCCAGCTTGATGGCCGTGGTCTCGCCACCCTTGAGGTCGACGATCTCGGCGACGGGGGTCGGAGCGTTGCCACTGCCGGCCTCGTCCTCACCGCAGGCGGCGAGGGGGGCGGCCAGGAGCAGGAGACCCGCGATCCCGGCGATGGTCTTGCGGCTGGGCTTGTGGGTGCGCATGGTGTTTCCAATCGGTGGGGAGAATGTGCCTGGTCTTCGGCACCAGGGGCCTACCGGATTGGAAGCGTGGTCCAGACCACACGCCCCTACAGGTTGCCGCGCGCGTCCTGCTCGCGCTCGATCGCCTCGAAGAGCGCCTTGAAGTTGCCCTTGCCGAAGCCGAGCGAGCCGTGCCGCTCGATGAACTCGAAGAAGACCGTGGGGCGGTCACCCATGGGCTTGGTGAAGATCTGCAGGAGGTAGCCGTCCTCGTCGCGGTCGACCAGGATCTTGCGCTTCTTGAGCTCCTCGATCGGCACCCGGACCTCGCCGATGCGCGCGCGCAGCTCGGCGTCGTCGTAGTAGGAGTCGGGGGTGTCGAGGAACTCGATGCCGTTGTCGCGCAGGATGTCGACCGAGCGCAGGATGTCGTTGGTCGCCAGGGCGATGTGCTGGCAGCCGGCTCCGGCGTAGAACTCGAGGTACTCGTCGATCTGCGACTTCTTCTTCGCGACCGCCGGCTCGTTGAGGGGGAACTTCACGCGGTGGTTGCCGCTGGCCACGACCTTCGACATGAGCGCGGAGTAGTCGGTGGCGATGTCGTCGCCGATGAACTCCGCCATGTTCGTGAAGCCCATGACCTTGTTGTAGAACGTCACCCACTCGTCCATGTGGCCGATCTCGACGTTGCCGACGCAGTGGTCGACAGCCTGGAAGAGCCGCTTCGGGTGGCCCTCGCGGCGCGACACGGTCGTGGTCCGGGCGACGTAGCCGGGCAGGTAGGGGCCGGTGTAGCGGCTGCGGTCGACGAGCGTGTGCCGGGTCTCGCCGTAGGTCGCGATGGCGGCGATGCGCACGGTGCCGTGCTCGTCGGTCTCGTCGTGCGGCTCCTCGAGGATCGTGGCACCGACGGAGCGGGCGTGGTCGATGCAGCGATCGACGTCGGGCACCTCCAGGGCCAGGTCGACGACACCGTCGCCGTGGCGGCGGTGGTGCTCGAGGACGGGGCTGTCGGGGGTCACTGCGCCGGTGAAGACGAACCGGGCGCTGCCCGAGCGCAGCACGAACGACTTCGAGTCGCGCGTGCCGGTCTCCGGGCCGCGGTAGGCCTCGAGCTCCATCCCCAGCGCGAGCTGGTAGAAGGTCGCGGTCTGCGTGGCGTTGCCCACGACGAAGCAGACCGCGTCCATCGCGGTCACCGGGAAGACATCGGCGCTGGCGTCGTACTCCACGAGGCCGACCAGCTCCTTGAGCTGCTCGAGGGTGAGGTCGGCCTTGAGCTCGTCGGCGGTCAGGGCGCCGCCGGTCGATTGCGTCGTCGTCATGGCGCCAGCGTGTCGGCACACGACACTCTGTGCAACACTGCGGCAGAACCTTGGACAACCTGTCCAGTGACGGAGGTCCGCGTGGACGATCTCGATCGCAGAGTGATCGACCTCTTCGCCGACGAGCCCCGCATCGGGGTCCTCGAGGCCTCGCGCCGCCTCGGCGTCGCCCGCGGCACGGTGCAGGCCCGCCTCGACAAGCTCAGCTCGTCGGGCGTCATCACCGGCTGGGGCCCGGACCTGTCCCCCGAGGCGTTGGGCTATCCCGTCACCGGGTTCCTGACCCTCGAGATCCGCCAGGACGCCGGCGACGCGATCACCCACGAGGGCGCGCACGACGCGGTGGGGCGTCACCTCGCCGCGATCGCCGAGGTGCTGGAGGCGCACACCATCACCGGCTCGGGTGACATGTGGGTGCGCGTCGTCGCCCGCTCCAACGCCGACCTCCAGCGGGTGATCGACCGGGTGCTCGACGACGAGCGGGTCGAGCGCTGCTCGACGGTCATCGCCCTCGCCGAGCAGGTGCCGTTCCGCACGCTGCCGCTGGCGCGGGCCTAGCCGAGTCGCTCGGCGATCTCCGCTGCCGCGGCCGCGACGCGGGGGCCGAGCACGGCGGCGTCCAGGTCGCCCAACGTCACCACGCCGACGCTCGCCTCAAGGCCGCCGACCCCCAGCACCGGCGCCGCCAGCCCGCGCGCGCCCGCCTGGAGCTCCCCGGAGGTCACGACGTACGGCGCCGGGTCGACCTCGCGCCCCAGCAGGATCGCCTTGCCGGCGGCACCGCTCGTGAGGGGGTGACGGGACCCGACCCGATAGCTCACGTGGAAGTCCGTCCACGACGGCTCGACCACCGCGAGCGCCAAGGCCTCCTCGCCCTCGGTGACCGTCAGGTGGGCCGTGCAGCCGACCGCCTCCGCGAGCTCACGCAGCACCGGCACCGCGACGTCGCGCACCAGCGGGTGGACGGCCGAGGCGAGGTGCAGCAGGCCGAGGCCGACGTGCAGACGACCGCGGGCGTCGCGGCGCAGGAACGCGTGCTGCTCGAGGGTGGTGACGAGCCGGTAGACCACGGTGCGGTTGACCTCCAGCCGCCCCGAGAGCTCGGTGATCGTCAGCCCTCCGGGTGACGCCGCGAGCACCTCGAGCACGCGCAGGCCCCGGTCGAGGGTCTGCGACGTCTCGGTGGGCATGCCCGCGAGTCTAGGAGGACTTGCGGGCGGCCCACTCGCGGATGCGGTCGATGCGCAGGTGCAGCTGCTCGGCGTTGGCCACCGCCGCCGCCGGTCCGCCGCACTCCTTGCGCAGGGCGGCATGGGTGATCCCGTGGGCCTTGCCGGTGCGGTGGTGCCAGGCGGCGACCAACCCGTTGAGCTCGCGGCGCAGCACCGCGAGCTGCTCGTGCGTGGAGACCTCGGCGATGGTGTCCGGCTCGGGCGTGGCGCTCTTCTGCTTCTTGGCGCGGTCGCTCTGACGCTGCTGGAGCAGCTCGCGCATCTGGCCCGGCTCGAGCAGGCCGGGGATGCCGAGGAAGTCCATCTCCTCGTCGGACCCGACGTGGACCTCGCCGGCGTGGCCGAACTCACCGCCGTCGTAGAGGACCCGGTCGAAGCGCGCCTCGGAGCCGAGCGCCTCGAAGGGCAGGCCCTCGTCGTCGCCCTCGCTCTGGGTGGCCTCGGCGGCCGCCATCAGCTCCTTCTCGGCGGCGAAGATGTCGCCCTCGTCGCTGACCTTGCGCCCCAGCACGTGGTCGCGCTCGACCTCCATCTCGGAGGCGAAGCCGAGCAGGGCCGGCACCGACGGCACGAACACCGAGGCGCTCTCGCCGCGGGAGCGCGCCCGGACGAAACGACCCACGGCCTGGGCGAAGAACAACGGCGTCGAGGTGGTCGTCGCGTAGACACCGACGGCGAGGCGTGGCACGTCGACACCCTCGGAGACCATCCGGACCGCGACCATCCACCGCGCCTGGCTGGTGGAGAACTCCGAGATCTTCTTCGACGCCGCCTTCTCGTCGGAGAGCACCACGACCGGCGCCTCGCCGCTGATGCGCCGCAGGACCTTCGCATAGGCGCGCGCGGACTCCTGGTCGGTGCAGATGACCAGCCCCCCGGCGTCCGGCACGTGGCGTCGTACTTCGGAGAGCCGGCGGTCGGCGGCCTCGAGGACCGAGGGGATCCAGGAACCCGCCGGGTCGAGCGCGGTCCGCAGCGCCTGGGAGGTCAGGTCCTTGGTGAGCGGCTCGCCGAGCCGCGCGACGATCTCGTCGCCGGCGCGCGTGCGCCACTGCATCTCGCCGGAGTAGGCCAGGAAGAGCACCGGTCGGACGACGTGGTCGGCCAGCGCCTGGGCGTAGCCGTAGGTGTAGTCGGCGACCGAGCGCGGGACGCCGTCGTCGCCGGGCGCGTAGGTGACGAACGGGATCGGGTTGACGTCGGAGCGGAACGGCGTGCCGGTCAGCGCCACGCGCCGGGCGGCGGGCTGGAAGGCCTCGCGCACGCCCTCACCCCAGGAGAGGGCGTCACCGGCGTGGTGCACCTCGTCGAGGATGACCAGGGTCTTGAAGCGCTCCGTGCGGATGCGCATCGCGAGGGGGTTGACCGCGACCCCGGCGTAGGTGACCGCGACGCCGAGGAAGTCGCTGGAGATCTTGCCCTTGCCGGCGGAGTACGTCGGGTCGATGGGGATGCCCGCCTTGGCAGCTGCCTCCGCCCACTGGAGCTTGAGGTGCTCGGTCGGGGCGACCACGACGATCCGGTCGACGATCCGGCGACCGATCAGCTCCGCCGCCAGGGACAGCGCGAAGGTCGTCTTGCCGGCGCCGGGCGTGGCCACCGCGAGGTAGTCGCGTGGCATCCGGGTGAGGTAGTCGCGCATCGCAGCGGTCTGCCACGCGCGCAGCGAGGGCGCCGTGCCCCAGGCCGCGCGGTCCGGCCAGGCAGGCGTGAGCCCGGGGGCGAGGCCGGCGTCGAGGCCGGTGGCGGGACCGATCGGGGGCGAGGCGGCGGCAGACTGGTCGCCGCCGGTCACTCCTTGTCGTCCTTGAGGTTCTCCCAGACGTCCTTGCAGTCAGGACACACGGGGAACTTCTCCGGCGCACGACTGGGGACCCAGACCTTGCCGCAGAGCGCGACGACGGGGGTGCCCATCACCATCGCCTCGGTGAGCTTCTCCTTCTCGACGAAGTGCGAGAAGCGCTCGTGGTCACCCTCGTCGGTCGGGACCGTGCGACGGTCCTGCTCGACGCCTGCGTCCGTGGTGGTCGAGAAGCCGATGGTGGTCACGGCTCCAACTCTACGACGACATCGGGTCCCGGGTCAGATCGACTCCCGCGTCAGTTGAGGTCGGGATCCGCCGGACGCGTCGAGTGCCACGCCAGGTCGCCCGGCTGGCGGCGCAGGACGTCACGCCACAGGTCGCTGGGGTCCTCGCGGAAGATGTCGTCGGCCTGCGCAGGCACGACGTACCAGCTGCCCTCCTCGATCTCGCCGGCGAGCTGGTCGGCACCCCAGCCGGCGTATCCGGCGAAGATCCGCATCTCCGCCACGCTGCCCTCGAGGAGCTCGACCGGGGTGTCGAGATCGACCAGGCCAAGCTGGCCGGTCACCTCCCGGAACCCCACCGGCGCGGACGTGGACGCCCGCAGCAGGGCGACGGCGAGGGCACCCTCGGTGCCGACCGGACCGCCCTGGAAGAGCACCTCGGGCTCGGCCACGACATCGCGCCAGGGCTCGAGCACCTCGGCCACCGGCAGCCCCGAGGGGCGGTTCAGGACCACGCCCAGGGCTCCGGTGTCGTCGACGTCGAGCATCAGCACGACGGTCGCCGCGAAGGTGGGGTCCAGCAGGGCAGGCGTGGCCACGAGCAGCATCCCTGCCTGCACGTCGGTCACCTCGCCATCATGCACCAGGCCCGGCTGTCGCGAGCCGCCGACCGTCAGGCCGCGACGACCGCCTTGAGCCGCTCGAGGAGGCTCGGGCGCGCGGGGTGCAGGACGACGGCAGGCGCTCCGCGGTGACGCAGCCGGGCCGCCTCCTCGAGGTGGGCGCCGACACCGGCGGAGGTGGGGTCGTCGACGCTGGAGCGACCGGCCATCACGGCCAGCATCATGTGCTCCTTGCCGGTCGCCTTCGTCATGGCGGCAGCCATGGCGTCGTCGAGGGGCTCTGCGCGGTGGCGGTCGAGGACCAGGCGGATGCCGGGCAGCGTGTCGGCGGTCTCGCCCCAGGCGCGCTCGATGGCGTCGTCCAGGTCCATCGGCTGGTCGGTGAGCACGCGCTCGATGGCACCGGCCAGGCGGGTGTGCCACTTCAGCTGGAGGGCGGCGAGCAGGGTGAGCTCGTCGCCGAAGGCCTCGGTGACACCCTCGAGGTCCATCGGGAGGATGCCGTCCCGGCGCGCGTCGACGGTGGCGGTGACGAGGCGGAGGATCTCGCCCCGGTTGTGAAAGGTCGTCCAGGTCATGGTCAGGCCTCTTCCGTGTGTCTGCGGCACTCACATACTGCGAGTACGTACCTAGGGTATGGAGCCGACCGTCGGTATTCCAAGCGCACGGCGGGTGATCCTGACCACCAGTGCCAGGGGTCACACCTATGCTTCGTCCAATGAGCAAGTCCTCGGTCTCCAAGCTCGTCCCCAAGGTGCCCACCGTCCCCGGTGCCAGCAGGCGCGCCGCCTACTCCGCCTCCACCAAGCGCGCCCTGATCGACGTCGCCGAGCAGCTGTTCACCGACCACGGCTACGCCGCGGCGTCGCTGGACCAGATCGTCGCGGGCGCGCAGGTCACCAAGGGCGCGCTCTACCACCACTTCAGCGGCAAGCAGGCGCTCTTCGAGGCGGTCTTCGAGCGCGTCGAGAGCGACGCCTCGAAAGCGGTCAAGAAGGCGCTCAAGGGCCACCGGGCCGACCCGTGGGAGAAGGCCCTGGCCGGGTTGCGCGCGTTCCTCGAGGTGGTCCAGGAGCCGCGCTACCGGCGGATCGTGATCCAGGAGGGACCCGCGGTCCTCGGCTACGAGCGCTACCGCGAGCAGGAGGAGCGCTCGACGTTCGCCAACGTCCTCGAGATCGTCAAGTCGGTGCTCACGGCCGGCGACTGGGAGCTCGACGAGGAGATGCAGCAGACCTTCGCGCGGATCTTCTTCGGGGCGATGTCGTCCGCCGGCGAGGCCGTCTCCAGCGCCGACGACCCGATCGCGGCCGCCGTGCGTGTGGAGACCGCGATCGGCTTCATCCTCTCGGGCTTCCAGGTGCTCGTGGAGAACGACGTCACCTTGCCCAACGCCTTCGCCGAGGGTGACGCAGCGACGCCCTAGGAGTCACCTCGCGAACGTGACGTCCCCGCCGTCGCGCGGCACCAGCTCGATCCAGACCCGGCCGGCCGGCACGGTGAGCGGACCGGCGTGTGTCGACAGCTCGATCGGGGCCTTCAAGGAGCTCTTGGACCAGGTGCCTCGCACGAGGCGCCCGTCGTGGAAGAGCATCGCGTCGCCCTTGCCCTCGAAGATCGTCTCCGGCACCGGGTTGCCGGCCGGGTCGGTGTAGCCCGCGTCGCCGACCTCGACCCTCAGCGCGAGCACGGTGTCGGCCGGGAATCGGTCGCCCTCGGCGGCGAAGGAGTTGTCGTTGACGTAGCCGCCGTCACGGAACGACCAGGTGGTCGTGTGACCGCCGGAGAAGCTGGCGGAGATCTCGGTGGCCGGCTGGCCGGAGGGCAGGTCCTGCGGGTCGCCCCAGGGCAGGTAGTCCTGCGGGCGCTCGGCGCCCTGCTCGATCAGGGAGGCGGTGTCGGCGAGGTTGGTGAAGAGGTTGTACGGCGCCGATCGGCTGCTCTCGCGGTAGAAGCCCTTGGCCCCCTCGGCGAAGAACGTGATGCCGGCGTCCTTGATGCGGTTGATCGTGACGGGCGCAGCGCCGCTGGTGACCATCGCGGCCCCGACCGGGCTGACGATGCCGATGTCGCTCGCGCGCATCGACCGCACGGGGCCGACGTCACCGGGGACCTGCGAGTAGTAGAAGGCCGCCAGGCGGGTCACCCCGCCCTCGACGAGCTCCTCCACGACCAGGTCGGCCTCGCCGAGCCCGACCTGGGGGGCGCTGGACGGCGTGTTGTCCATCTTGAGCACGAGCACCGGGTGCTTCTGCTCGGCCTTCTTGCCGTCGGCGACCTCGAGGCCGGTCAGGGGCCAGGTCTGGGGCACCTCGGCAGCGGCCGCGCTGGCCTGCGCCTCGGGGGTGTCGCTCGCGGGACTCTTCTCGTCGCCTCCGCACGCGGCGAGGACGAGGCTCCCGGTGACGAGGACGGTGGCGAGCAGGCGGGTTGAGCGCACGGTGGAACTCCCTACGTGTAGCAATTCACTCGACTTCAAGTGTGCGGGCCCCGAGGTTCCCTCACGGGGATCTCGGGGCCCGGCGTGGCGTCGCGTGTCGTGGTGGGTCGTGCTGGGTCAGCCGAGCTTGGCGCCGCCGTCGACGTAGAGCGTCTGACCGGTGATGTAGGACGCCTCGTCGCTGCAGAGGAACGCAGCCGCAGCGGCGATGTCCTCGGGGAAGCCGACACGGCGTACGGGGTTGGCCTCGGCGTTGAGCTTGCGGAACTCCTCGACGTCCATCTTGAGGCGGGCCGCGGTCGCGTCGGTCATCTCCGTGGCGATGAAGCCGGGGGCGATGGCGTTGGCGTTGATGCCGAACGGGCCGAGCTCGATCCCGAGCGTGCGGGTGAAGCCCTGCACGCCCATCTTGGCGGCCGAGTAGTTGGCCTGGCCGCGGTTGCCGAGCGCGGAGACGCTCGAGAGGTTGAGGATCTTGCCGTACTTCTGCTCGACGAAGTGCTTCTGGGCGGCCCGGGACATCAGGAACGCGCCACGCAGGTGCACGTTCATCACCAGGTCCCAGTCCTCGTCGGTCATCTTGAAGAGCAGGTTGTCGCGGGTGACGCCGGCGTTGTTGACCAGCACGTGGATGCCGCCGAGCTCCTCGACGACGCGCGCCACGGCGGCCTCGACGGCCTCGGTCTTGGTGACGTCGGCGCCGACGCCGATGTGCTTGGCGTCGCCAGGCAGCTTCGTGGCGGCCTCGGCCGCGGTGGCCTCGTCGAGGTCGACGATCGCGACCGACGCGCCCTCCTCGGCGAACCGGGTGGCACACCCGAAGCCGATGCCCTGCGCTGCGCCGGTGACTACTACTACGCGTCCGTCGTACCTACCCATGAGCGTTCACTCTAGGAGGGCACGCAGTCGGGCGGCGTACTGCCCCTGCTCCTCGGCGTCGGCGTACTTCGTGCGTGGCCAGAAGAACCCGCGCAGCCCGTCGCCCTTGGTGCGCG
>NZ_JANNML010000209.1:0-1597 GCF_031397825.1 Nocardioides sp. | reverse complement strand
CGTGGTCGCCGTACGAGTGCTGGACCTGGAGGCCGAGCCAGATGGTGCCGTCCTCGCGCACCATGGCCGGAGCAGCCATCGGCAGCAGCGTGCACAGCAGCACGTCGCGCTCACCGGGGGTGGCGAGCGGGAGGGGGGCCGTCGCGGCGGGGACGAGCTCGCGCAGGGCGACCAGGTCGCACTCGGACGCCAGACCCTCGAAGGGCCGGGTGACCAGGCGCGGCGGAGCGCCCGCCGCGTTGCCGTGGCAGGAGCGGTAGCGCAGCCCGGAGCCGCACGGGCACGGCTGACGGGGTGAGACCCCCTCGGGAGCCGGGGTCGCCGACTCAGCTGCCTGCTGACGTGTCTTGTCGCGTGCTCGCTTGCCCATGGGGCTGGAGGCTACAGGCGGAGGCGGGGAGCTCTCAGAGCGGGATGCGCACGTGCACGGTCGTCTGACCGTGGTTGTCCTCGACCCACCACTGCTTGACGAGCGCATCCACGATGCTCAGGCCACGGCCGGAGATGTCGGAGTTGTCGGCGTCGACCGCGTGCGGCCGTGAGGCGCTGCCACCGTCGCTGACGGAGATGACGAGGTCGTCGGCCTCGAGGGACCAGCTCACGACGAGGTCGTTGACGGGCAGCGGTGCGGCGTGACGCACGGAGTTGCCCACCAGCTCGGAGACGACGACGCGGGCGTCATCGACCCGCTCGCCGGTGAACCCCTGGCCTTCGAGCCACGAGCGGAGCTCTTGGCGGACCACGGAGGCGGAGGGAGCCTGGAACGGGACACGGATGTCCATCCCCTGCTCCTTGCGCTCGGTCATCCCCGCCACTTCTCTCGCCTCGCTCGGTCGACGCTTAGTCAGATGCTCCCCAAAGACCCCTCGCCCAAACTCAGCCCAGCCACGAAAGGACACGACCAGGCGTGTCGGTGATCACGGCCTCGACGCCCAGGTCCAGACACCGCTTGAGGTCGTCCTCGGTGTTGACCACCCAGACGTGGATGCGGTGTCCTTCGTCGCGGAGTCTACGAGCAAGCTTCGGCCTGTCGCGGATCTCTGCGATACCCGGTCCGGCGATGGATCCAGCCAGCAACATGCCCCGGGCGACGCGCCAGGAAACCGCTCCCTCGATGAGGAAGACGGTCTCCAGCTGGGGCGCGAGTCGACGTACCCGCGTCACCGCCACCCCGGAGAAGCTCATCACCCGTGCCGGCGACCCGGCGTAGTTCCAGCCGACGTCGTCGAGCAGGTCGACCACCCGCCGCTCGACGAGTCCGGCGTAGCGGGTGGGGTGCTTGGTCTCGATCGCCACGTCGATCGTGCGGTCGTAGTCGCGCACGACGTCGATGAGCTTGTTGAGCGTGAGGACACCGGCTTCGTCACGCTCGGGGAGCTCGACCTCGTCGTCGAGATCGGCCCAGGGACGCTTCCAGGCCGAGGCATCCAGCGCGTCGAGCTGCGACAGCGTCATCGTGGAGACCACGCCGCGGGAGTTGGTGGTGCGGTCGACACGACGGTCGTGAACCAGGACGAGGTGGCCGTCGGCGGTCAGCCGGACGTCGCACTCGACGCCGTCCGCCCCCTCCTCGATGGCCTTGAGGTAGGCCGCGAGC
>NZ_JANNML010000203.1:0-42630 GCF_031397825.1 Nocardioides sp. | reverse complement strand
GTCGGCGCGTTGTTGCAGAGCCTGCAACATCGTGCCGACTCGGCCTCTTCAGGTGACCGACTCA
Source organism: Nocardioides sp. (assembly GCF_031397825.1). Classification (GTDB taxonomy): domain Bacteria; phylum Actinomycetota; class Actinomycetes; order Propionibacteriales; family Nocardioidaceae; genus Nocardioides. The sequence continues at coordinate 42,566 of NZ_JANNML010000203.1, read as the reverse complement.
GGCGGCCCAGATCGAGGAGGCCCACTCCGGGTGGTCGATGAAGGGGTTGCGGTTGCCCTGGAAGTCGGCGTGGATGACGTCGTTGCGCCGCATCTCGAAGGCGCTCGGCGGGTCCTGCGCGTTCCACTGCAGCAGCACCGAGAGGCGGCCGTGGCCGGGAGCGGTGCCGTTGGAGACCGCGTCGTTGACCTCGAGGTCGGGGAAGCCGTCGCCGCCCTCGTAGCGGACCGACATGTAGAAGATCATCCGCGCCACGTCGCCCTTGACCGCGTCGCGCGGCTCCCAGGAGTTGCTGTCGGCGTAGTTGCCCGGCGCCTCGGCGTTCTGCGTGCCGCCCTCGTCGAAGTCGAGGTTGCCGCGGGCGGAGTTGACCGTGACGTCCTCGGGACGCAGGTGGTGCAGGTCGGTGCCCGGGCCGGTGGCGGTGCCGAAGTCGCCGTGGGACTTGGCCCAGACGTGCTCGCGGTTCCACTGGTCGACGCCGCCGCCGTTGGCGTTCTCGGAGATGCTGTCGCCGGTGTAGAGCTCGATGACGTTGGCCGAGTTGGCGGGGTCCTGGTCGGTCTCGCGCAGCGCGGCCCAGACCTGGTCGTAGCTCAGCCGGGTCACCCCGGAGGAGATGATCGCGTGCAGCGAGGACTCCAGCGCCGCACCCGACTTGCCCATCGCGGGCGCCCAGTAGGTGCTGTCGTAGTCGCCGGTGCCACCGGTCGGCGGATCGGTGCCGGGGTCGGTCGCACCGGCCATCGCGAAGGCGGTCGGTGAGGTGAGGCCCGGTCGGGAGAAGTACGCCGAGAGCGCGCCGGTGACGTCGATGCGCTTGCCCATCAGCGAGGGGTTGGACCTCAGCCCCCAGGCCGAGCGGAAGGCGCTCGGGACCTGCACGTAGAGCATCTGGGTGGTGTCGGTGACCCCCGCCGTGTCGGCCAGCGCCAGCGCGTAGTCGTTGGGGAAGCCGCTGGTGACCACGGTGGTCGACGCGGTCGGCTGGCCCACGACGTAGCCGCGCACGGTGGCGGTCGAGCCGTTCTGGGTGGCCCGTGCGGCGGCCACCGTGATCGGGGTCGCCGCCTGGGCGGAGTCGACCACGCCGGCCGGCGCGACGGGCGCGAGGGGCAGCAGCGAGAGGAGGAGGACGGACAGGACCTGGGCCGTGCGACGACGGCGCACCCCGAGAAGGAAGCTCACCCCACGACTCAAGCGGAGCGCGAGACCTCGCGTCTAGGCGGGATAACCCTTGCCTGCGGGACCTGCACGGCCCGCAGCGGCGCGTGCGGGACCAGCCCCAGCGACTGCTCGACCACCCCGAGGAAGCGGTCGGCGTCGCGGACCAGGTCGTCGGCCTCGCGCTCGCTGACCGCCCGGGTGGAGCCGGCCTCGGCAGCGGCCCGCTTGGCGGCGCCGGCAGCGAAGAACGTCGCCCACTCCCCCAGCTCGGGCGCGACCTCAGCGAGCAGGACCCAGGCGTTCTTCTGCGGACGACGCCGCGCCGGGGCCGGGCGCGCCCGGGCTGCGAGCAGGGCGGCGGCAGCACGGAGCGCGGCGACGTGGGCGAAGGCGTAGCGCGAGGGCACGTCGGTGGCGGCGATCGCGTCGCTGAGCGACTCCGCCGAGCGGGCGAGGTAGGAGTGGGTGGTCGCCGGGAGGGCGTAGGGGTTGAGCTGCTCGGCCATCAGTCCACGCACCCGACGAGCTGCCAGTGACCATCACTCCAGTCGAGCGAGAGGTCGAAGACCCCCGAGCGGTCGGCGGGCGACCCGCTCGCTCCCCCGTCATGGCCGTCGAGGTCGACGAGACCACGGCCGGCCTCGACGCGCCACAGCTCGCGCTCGGCCATCAGGTCACCGATCGGCACCACCCCGGCGGGCAGGTCGCGCCCGCCGGGCTCGCCCGTCGGCGCGCCCGCCGGCGCGCCCGTCGGCGCGTCGGAGCCGATGACGGCACGCACCTGCGCGCCCTGCCACCAGGGCCCGGTCTCGACCCAGTGCGCGAGCACCGTGCGGACCTTCCACAGCCGGCCGCGCCACAGGAACTGCTCGGGACCGTCCCCGCCCTGGCGGACCTCCACCGGATCGTCGTAGCGCCTCATGCCGTCCTCCTCGCACCGGGACCCCAGGGCCGGCGGGGACGGGGGTCGAGGTCGTCCCCGCCGGCGGGTGTTCGAACGCGTGTTCGAACACCTTCAAGGTACACCGCACCACCGACAGTGCGTCAAGAGCACGATGTCGGGGGTTCTCGGGACTCAGGGCCCCCGACACCTCCACCGGGGATCGAGGGCCGAAGCCGAGAGCTGGGTCGTGTGCCTCACGCAGCGGTGAGACATGCTCTCGGGCACACGACCCGACAGCTGTGCACCGGGACCCTCCGGCCCCGCACCCTCAGACCTGGGCCGGCTCCTGCTCGTCGCGCATGAACGCGTGGGTGTCGCGGTGCACCAGGAGGTAGAGGATCGCGGCGTTGAGCGGCAGCGAGGCGACCGAGCACACGACGAACAGGGTCGGCGGCGAGGTGCGCAGGGCCGCCAACGTGGAGATCACGATGATGGCGACCAGGGCGAACATCGACCAACGCGCCCAGTTGTAGCCGCCGCGCAGGAAGGGCAGCAGCACCAGCATCAGCCCGGCGTAGACGACGTAGAGGACGACAGCGACCGGGACGAACGCCGGCGCCTGGATCGAGCTGTCGCTGGGGTGGCCCACCGACCAGGCCCGGATCAGCGCGTCGCGCTCCACGGCGGTCAGGACCGTCACGACCGCCCCGAGGGCGACCAGCCCGAGCAGGAGACGGACCGCGAGCACCAGCGATCGCGGTTGCTGGATCATGGGAAACCTGTTCTCTCTGCTCCGGATCGGGACACTAGGGTCGCACCATGACGACCGAGCACCCCGGCATCACCCGCTTCCGAGACGAGCACACCCGTCTGGGCGGGGTCGGGGACGTGGTCATTCTGCCTGACGCGGTCCACACCGCCGCACTCGCCGCGGAGGCCCTGGGCTGCGAGGTCGGTGCGATCGCCAACAGCCTGCTCTTCGACGCGGGTGGCACCCCGGTGCTGATCCTCACCTCGGGCGCCCACCGGGTCGACACCGCCGCGGTCGCCGGGCGCATCGGCGTCGACTCGCTCGAGCGGGCCTCGCCCGACTTCGTGCGCGAGCACACGGGGCAGGTGATCGGCGGGGTCTCCCCCATCGCCCACCCGGCGCCCGTCCCGACCTACCTCGACACCTGGCTGCGCCGCTACGACGTCGTCTGGGCGGCCGCCGGCCACCCGGCCGCGGTCTTCTCCACGACGTACGACGAGCTGGTCGCGCTCACCGGCGCGCGCGAGGTCGACGTCGAGTCGTGATCGGTGCCCGCGCATGCGAACCCCGCACGGACCGCGGCGCGTAGTAGGGGTGTCCCCCACCCGAGGACGGAACCCCCGACGACACCCCCGACGGAGCACCCGATGCGACGTACCGACCGCGAGCAGGAGTTCTCGGACTTCTTCCTCGCCCGCGGCCCCGCCCTGCGACGGACCGCCTACCTGATCGTCCGCGACTGGCACACCGCCGAGGACCTCACCCAGCAGGCGTTCGTCAAGCTCTACTCCGCCTGGCCGCGCGTGCGACGTGACTCGGCCGAGGCCTACGCCCGCAAGGTCGTGGTCAACCAGTGCCTCAGCCACCTGCGACGCCACCGGCCCGAGGCACCGACCGAGCACCTGCCCGACCGGACCGGACCGGTCGACCCCGCCCAGCAGGACAGCCCTCTCGACCTCGGCGCCGCCCTGGCGCTGCTGGCCCCGCGGCAGCGCGCGATCGTCGCGCTGCGCTTCCTCGACGACCTCCCGGTCTCCGAGGTCGCCGCGGCCCTCGGCATCGCCGAAGGCACGGTCAAGAGCCAGACCTCGCGGGCCCTCGACACCCTGCGCACTCACCTTCCCGATCTCGTCCTCACCGAGGAGTCCCGATGAGCGAGCACGACCTCACCACCCTCGTCCGTGACCACGTGCGCTCCGACGAGCCACCCTTCACCCTCACCCCCGACGAGGCGATCAGCCGCGGTCGTCGCGCGACGCGCACCCGGCGGCTGGTCGCCGGCGGCGCCACCCTCGCCGTGCTCGCCGCCGTCGGCGCGGTCGTCGGCCCCCCGTTCCTCGGCAGCGACTCCCCGCGCGGGGAGTCCACGGCGATCGACCCGGCGACGTCGGCCTTCCTGGCCGACTACGACGCCTCGCAGATGCCGCGGGTCCTCGAGGAGGAGTCGCGGGCCGTCCTGGAGCGCAGCGTCGACGACCTCGGGCCGGCGACCTTCAAGGCCGGCGACAACCAGGGCGCTGCGCTGCCCGAGAAGTGGTGGGACCGGGCCAGCGGCATGTCGGTGTCCTACGGCGACGACTCCGAGCACCGCTTCTCGGTGGACCTGGCCCATGCACGGGGGCTCGCCGAGGGCGGCGAGCGCTACTGGTGCGAGGACGGCCTCGCCGACGGCTCCTACCTCGAGTGCACCGTCGACGTGCGTGACGACGGTGCCGTCGTCATCACCAACCTCTGGGCCCTGCGCCCCTTCCAGGGGGGCAGCGACTTCATGGTCGTCTTCTCCGACGACCTCGACGCCATGTCCCCCGATCAGCTGTGGTTCGAGCAACGGGTCAAGGTCATCAAGTCGGAGACCTTCGTGACCTTCGTGACCGAGACCCTCAAGGCACCCTCGCTCGAGGCCGCGCGAGCCAACTTCGAGGTGCCTGCGGCCGACCTGGCCGAGCTCGGCACCGACCCGCAGGTCGTGATCCCGGCCCCCGAGCCCGACCCGGTCAGCGGATGCCCCGGCTTCGTCCTGCCCGACTCGGGCGTCACCTGCGGCACGACTGACCCGTCACCCTCCTCGGAGGGCTAGGCACGGCCTAGTCTCCGGGGATGGAGTCCCTCCCCCTCGCCTTCTCCAGCGGCTGGGCCAGCGGCGTCAACGCCTACCTCGTGGTCCTGGTGCTCGGCATCGCCGAGCGCGTCGGGGACACCTCCGGGATCCCCGACGTGCTGGGGCGGTGGGACGTGCTGGCGATCGCCGGCTTCCTCTACGCGATGGAGTTCGTCGCCGACAAGATCCCCTACGTCGACTCGGCCTGGGACGTCGTCTCCACCCTCGTGCGGCCGACAGCCGGCGCGGTCATCGGGGTGCTCCTCGCCGGCGACGCCGACTCGCTGGCCCAGGCCGTCAACGGCGTCGTCGGTGGCGGCACGGCGCTGGCCTCGCACCTGGTCAAGGCCGGGAGCCGGCTGGCGATCAACTCCTCGCCCGAGCCGGTCAGCAACGTGGTCGCCAGCATCACCGAGGACGTCGTGGTGCTCGGCCTGGTGTGGTTCGCGATCGAGCACCCGCAGCCGGCCGCCGCGATCGCCGGCGTCCTGCTCGCCGTGGGGCTGGTCGTGCTCCACCTCGCGGCCCGGCTCGTACGACGAGGCTGGCGGCGGCTCCGCACCACACGGGTCGCAGGTCCCGGCGCACTGGCCTAGCGTCCTGCGCATGGATCTCTCGCACGCCTCGATCCGCGCCGCCGTCACCGCTCGCCTGGCCGCGCCCCTCGCCGGGCGACCCGTCGTCGTCGGCCCCACGGTGCTGGCCGGCGCCACCTCCACCGTCGAGGCCCTGCGGGACCTGGGCTGCCCGGTCCTGGTCGTCGCCACGGCCCGCGGCGCCGGCCCGGTGCCCGACGACCCGGAGGTCACCGTCGTCGAGATCGTGCCACCCGACGTCGTCTCGATCACCGACGAGCTGCGGCTGCTCGACCGGATGGCCCGAGAGCTGCCTCCAGGTGCACGGGCCGCGGTCGAGGCGTTCGACCCCGACCGGCGCGGGCTCTGGTGGTGCGGCCCCTTCGTCACGACCGACGAGCCGATCGACGGCCGGCCCGTGGTCTTCGGGCGTCCCGCCGCGTTCGTCGCGCTCGAGGACAAGATGCTCTCCGACGCCCTCTGGGCGGGCGCCGGCGTCGACCACCCGTCGTACGCCATCGTCGACAACGACCCCCACGCCCTCGCCGCCGCCACCGCCGCGCTCGCCGGCCCGCAGGGCGTGGTGTGGTCGGGCGACGCGCGCGACGGCTTCAACGGCGCCGGCAACTACGTGCGGTGGGTCGTCGACGAGCGCGACCAGGCCAGCGCCCTTGCCTTCTTCCGACCCCGGTGCGACCGCGTGCGGGTCCAGCGGTTCCTCGAGGGCGTGCCGTGCTCGATCCACGGCTTCGTCCTGCCCGACGGCACCGCGGCGTTCCGGCCGGTCGAGATCGCCACGCTGCGTGACGTGGATCGGCGGCGCTTCGTCTTCGGCGGTGTCGGCACGACGTGGGACCCGCCACCGGCCGACCGCGAGGCCATGCGCGACGTCGTACGACGGGTGGGCGCGCACCTCGCCTCGGCCCACGGCTATCGCGGCGCCTTCGGGATCGACGGGGTGCTGACGGACGGCGGCTTCCTGCCGACCGAGCTCAACCCGCGGATGTCGGCGGGGGCGACGACCGTGGCGGACGTCGACCGGTGGTTCTTCCTGCTGCTCCAGGCGACCCTGCTGGCCGGTCTCGACCCCGGCATCGGGGTGAGCGACCTCGAGACCCTGCTGCCAGTCATGGACGCCGAGCGGGCCGGCAAGGCGAGCGCGCTGTCCGAGGGGTCGGTCAAGGTGGGGCGCGACGTCTCCTTCCCGGTGCGGTGGGACGGGCACGACTTCACCAGAGCCGACGCCGAGACCGGTGACCTGCTGGTCGCCGGCGACACCGCGGCCGGTTTCTTCACCAAGGTGGAGCCCTGTGCCTCGCTGGTGCGCGGGACCCGGCTGGGTGACATGACGGCGGGCCTGATGCGCTTCGCCGACCGCGAGTGGGGCTCCGACTTCGGTGCCGTGGAGGCCGCCCCGGACGTGCGCCGCTGACGGCCTGGCCAGGCCAGTAGGTTGACCCCATGGCGCAGGTGGTGGTGGTCGGTGGCGGATTCGGCGGGCTGGCGTCGGCGGCGCGTCTTGCCAAGCTCGGCCACGAGGTGACGCTCCTGGAGCGCTCCGCGCACCTCGGCGGCGCGATGACCTCGGTCAGCCAGGACGGCTTCACCTGGGACGCCGGCCCCACCTCGACGCTGCTGCCCGCGGTGATCCGCGACCTCTTCCGCAAGTCCGGCCGGCCGGTCGAGAAGGAGGTCGAGCTGGTGGCGCTCGACCTGGTGCGCGAGCACCGCTTCGAGGACCGCTCGGTCCTCCGACTGCCCGGCGGCACCCGCGGCGCCCAGCTGGCGGCGTTCGAGGAGCTCGGCACGGGGCTGGGCCAGGTGTGGGTCGACTACGTCGAGAGCTTCAGCGAGGACTGGGAGGTGCTGCGTCGCGGCTACGCCGAGGTGCCGTGGGACCCGTCGTCGCTGTCGCCGGAGGCCGCCAAGGCGCTGAGCAAGCGCCTGGACAGCCGCGAGACGCTGCACAAGCGGCTGCGCCGGTCCTTCCGCGACGAGCGGCTGGCGCTGGTCGCCGGGCACCCGTTCGTCGCCGAGGGCCACGACCTGCGCAACGTGCCCGCCTGGGCCGGGCTGCGTGCCTACCTCGAGCAGCGCTTCGACGCCTGGACCGTCCCCGGCGGCATGGCCGGTCTCACCGTCGCGCTCGAGCAACGCCTGGCGACCCGCCGCGTGACCGTCCTCAAGGACACCCCCGTGCTCGACCTGGTCCTGCGCGAGGGCCGGGTCGCCGCGGTCGCCACCGCGATGGGCGAGATCGCCGCCGACGTCGTCGTCGTGGCCGTCGACCCGCGCCGGCTGCCCGCCCTCGCGTCGTACGTCGAGCGCACGATGCCGGCCATCCCCCCGGTCATCACGCACCTCGGCCTCGAGGGCGACCTGCCCGACCTCCCGCACGAGGTGGTGCTCCACGGTGACCCGCTGCTGATCCTGCGCACCGGTGGCCAGGCGCCTGACGGCGGTGCCGCGTGGACCCTCCAGGGCCGCGGTCGGCTCGCCGAGGACATGCTCCGCGCGCTCGCCCGGCACAAGATCGACGTGCGCGGCAACGTCGTCACGCGCCTCGACCTGTCGCCACGTGACCTCGTCGACACCTGGGGCGGCTCCCCCATGGGCGTGCTCTGGCAGGGCCGCTCCACGGTCCGGCACCGGCTCGGCCCCACGACGCCGGTCCCGGGGGTCTACGCCGCAGGCGCCCACGCCGCCCCCGGCACGGGCCTGCCGTTCGTCGGTCTCTCGGCCTCGCTGGTCGCCCAGGCGGTCGGCCCGGCCTGACTCCGCCGAGTCGGCGCGATGGTGCACGGCGGGCTCGGTGCCTGGGGTCGTGTGCCGGAGGCTGCGCCAGGGCGCGGCCTGGGGCCCACGACTCGGCGCGTGGTCGACCGAGGGTGCACAGGGGGGTCGGGTCGTGTGCTTCCGACCGCGCTGCACCGCTGCCTGCGGCACACGACTGCACGCTCGGCCTCAGCGGACCGCCGAGCCACCACCCGGGTGCAGCCTGACCGCCGACAGGTCAGCAACGCCCGAGTCGGCGCGATGGTGCGGCAACATCGCGCCGACTCGGCGTCAGGTGACCGACCAGGTGACGGTGAGCGACTGGGAGACCGTGCTCTCGCCGGGCTCGAAGGAGACGTCGCGCTTGGCCATCGCCCCGATGCCGATCTCCGCCGGAGCAGCCGCAGCACCACCCTCGACCACGGCCTGCACCTCCCCCAGCCGGACGCCGGCGAGGCCCGCGAGGTGGGAGGCCCGGGCGAGCGCATCGGCGTACGCCACCTCGCGGGCGCCGACCTCGGCCGCCGCGCCGTCGGCGACCTCCAACGTCACGCCGTCGACCTGGAGCCGGTCGCCCACCTGCGCCGCCAGCTCGGTGACGAGCGTGCCGGCAACGGACAGGTCGGGGCAGAGGATCGTGTAGCCCTGGCGGGCCTGGAAGCCCGCGGGGCGGCCCTGGTGGTCGTGGGCCGGCCACACGGTGAGGTCGCGCGAGGAGACCCGGGCCGCGTCGACGTGCCGTCGAGCGACGGCCACGACGGCCTCGCCCGCGGACGACGCCCCGGCGAGCGCCTCGGCGAGCGTGGCGCCCTGGTGGGCGGCGCCGACCCGGAGGACGGCGGTGTCGGGGACGACCTGGGTGCTGCCGTGGCCGACGACGGTGATGGTGCGCATGCCGACGACGCTACGCCCCGGCCAGCAGCGACGAGCGGGCTCAGACGGTGATCTTGAGGGCCTGGAAGATCTCGCGCGTCGCCTTGGAGCGGTTGAGCGTGTAGAAGTGCAGGCCCGGAGCGCCGGCCTCGAGCAGCTCCTCGCAGAGCTCGGCGGCCAGGGCGATGCCCTCGGCGCGCATGGCCACCGGGTCGCCGTCGTGGACGCTGATCCGCTCGACGACCTCGGCTGGCACGTCGGTGCCGATGAGCTCGCCCTGACGGCGGATCGCGTTGAGGTTCAGGATCGGCATGATGCCCGGCAGGATCGGCATGTCGACGCCGCGGGCGCGCACGCGCTCGACCAGGCCGACGTAGTCGGAGGCGCGGAAGAACATCTGCGTCACGGCGAACTCCGCGCCCGCTCGGGCCTTCGCGACGAGGACGTCGGCGTCGTGGTCGAGCGACTCGGCCGAGGGATGACCCTCGGGGAAGGCCGCCACCCCGATGCGGAAGTCGCCGCGGTCGTGCGCCATCTCGACCAGCTCGGTGGCGTAGTCGAGGCCGCCCGGCGTCGGGGTCCACGCAGCGCGCGGTCCCTCCTGCGGGTCGCCGCGCAGCGCCATCACGTGGTGCACGCCGGCATCGACGTAGGAGTCGAGGATCCGGTCGAGCTCCTCGCGGGTGTGGCCCACGCAGGTCAGGTGGGCCATCGGGGTCATCGACGTCTCGCGAGCGATCCGGCTGGTGATGCGGATCGTGGAGTCCCGGTTGGACCCTCCGGCGCCGTAGGTCACGGAGACGAAGGTCGGCTCGTAGGGCTCCAGCTCGCTGATCGCCTGCCACAGCTGGGCCTCGCCGGCCTCGTCGCGCGGCGGGAAGAACTCGAACGAGAAGGACCGCTGGCCCTCGCCGATGAGCTCGGCCATGCTGCGTCCGCGACTCGGTGTCATGGGACAAGCGTAGGGAGGGCGTGGGTGGCCGACCCAATCCTGACCACGCCGTGGGCGGCCTCGGGCCGACTGCTCTCGGGCCGGCTACTAGGGTCGGGGGCGTGGTGAGCGACGCGACGACCTGGGACGGCTCGGCCTTCCGCACCGCGGTGCAGTCAGCCCTCGACGACTTCCTCGACGTCCAGGCCGGTCGGCTCACCCCGCTCGGTCCCGACGCCGAGCGACTCATCACCGAGGCCCGCCGCGCGGTCTCCGGCGGCAAGCGCTTCCGGGCGTCCTTCTGCTACTGGGGCTACCGCGCCTTCCAGCCCGAGGTCGAGGACGAGGCGGCCCTGGCGCGGGCCTGCGCCGCGCTGGAGATGCTGCACGCCAGCGCCCTGGTGCACGACGACTTCATGGACGCCTCCGACACCCGTCGCGGCCGGCCCGCGACCCACCGCGCCTTCGAGGCCGAGCACCGCGCCGACGGCTGGCGCGGCGACGCCGGGCAGTACGGCGCCGCGGCCGCCATCCTCCTCGGCGACCTCCTGCTGAGCTGGTCCGAGGAGCTCCTGCGCCGCTGCGGTCTGCCTGCCGAGCGGATCTCCCCCGCCCTCGAGGTCTTCGACGCGTGCCGCTCGGAGGTGATCGCCGGGCAGTTCCTCGACGTGTCCGTCCAGGCCCGCGGTCGCGCCGACGTCGAGACGGCCATGACCGTGCTGCGCTACAAGTCGGCCAAGTACTCCATCGAGCGGCCCCTCCACATCGGCGCCGCCCTCGCCGGCGCCGACGCCGAGGCGCTGGCGCGCCTCTCGTCCTTCGGACTGCCGCTCGGCGAGGCCTTCCAGCTGCGCGACGACCTGCTCGGCGTCTACGGCGACCCCGCGACCACCGGCAAGCCCGCCGGCGACGACCTCGTCGAGGGCAAGCGCACCGTGCTCGTCGCGCTCGCGCTCGACGCCGCCGGCGACCTCGAGGCCGCCCTGCTCGACCGCTCGCTCGGCACCCGGCTCAGCCCGGCCGAGGTCGAGCGGCTGCGCTCGATCATCGACGACAGCGGCGCCCACGCCCAGGTCGAGGAGGTCATCGCCGAGCTGGAGCGCCTCGCCGTGGCCGGCCTAGACCAGGCCGGCGTCGACGACCACGCCGCCGTCGTCCTGCGGCAGCTCGCGTCCGCCGCGACACAGCGCGTCGTCTGACCGCGTGCGAGCGGTGGGTCGTGTGCCTCACGCCGCTCTGCACCGCGCTCTGCGGCACACGACCCGCGACGTCGGCCTGCGCCCCAGGGGGAACTACAGCTGGTCGAGCTCGGGCAGGTCCAGGTCCAGGTCCGGCCCGGCGCCGGTCAGCAGCACGCTGAAGGCGGCCGCAGCACGGCGACCGGCCCGTGACCGCAGGATCTCGAGCACGACGGCGAAGGTGGCCTCGTCGGTGAGCGCGAAGGCACCCCAGCCCTCCCACACGAGCACCGTCGGGTCGCTCAGGTCGTCGAGGCAGTCGGCGAGCGCGTCGAGGTTTCGGCCGTAGTGCGGCGGGAAGCCGAGCGCCTCACCGAGCCCGTCGAGCACCTCCACCCTGGTCTCCCTCGTCCAGCCGTCGAGGTGCGCCCAGCGCCAGCCGGCCTGCTCGACGGTCGGCCGCAGCCCCCCGACGTCGTACGACGGGTTGAGGCGGTGGACGCCCGGCGCCCGGAGGCCGTCGAGCACGGCCTCGAGCCCGCTCACCGGTCGTCCAGGAGCACCCGGTCGAAGGAGTCGTAGTGATCGTCGGTGAAGTAGAGCTCGTCGACGTCGCCGGCGACGATCCGCAGGGCGCCGCGGTTGCGCGAGCAGTCGTCGATCACGGTGAACTCCGCGTAGTAGCCGCGCTCGCGCTCGGGCAGGATCCCCTCGTAGTTGCTGAACGTCGAGCCGTCCTTGTCGCACACGAACGGCCCGCCCTGCTCGATGTCCTCGACCACGTCCTGCGCGACGGCGGGCAGGTCCTCGAGCTCGACCCATGCCAAGCCGCTCTCGGGGTCGAGGTCGCCCGACTCCGGCCCACCGTCCGGCCCACCGTCCGGCCCCCCGTCCGGCCCCCCGCCCGGCCCACCGTCCGGCAGGGACGACGGCGTGCCGGACACCGCCGGCGCCGAGGACGGACCCGGAGCCTGCTCGGTGTCGTCGAGGAAGAAGAACGCGAGCGCGACGACGACCGTGAGGACGACGGTCCCCACGGTGCGCAGGGTGGTGCGGCTGAGGGTCACGGAGTCGTCGGTGAGCAGCCGTCAGAAGGCCATGGCCTGGGCGCGACGCTTGACCTCGGTGCCGCGGTTCTCGCGCAGCGCGTCGATCGGGCTTCCCGGCAGGTCCTGGTCGAGGAAGAGCCAGGCGATGATCTCGCGGTCGTCGTACTTGTTGTCGTGCATCAGCGTCAGCAGCCCGGGCAGTCCCTTGACCGGGAAGCCGTCCTGGATGAACGCTGCCGGCACCTGCTGGCCCTGGCCGGGAGCGGGGACGGCGGCGGCCAGCTCGTGGTCGCGGATCATCGTGCGGACCTTGGCCACGGTCACGTCGAGCAGGGTGGCGGTCTCGGCCCAGTCGAGCCAGTCGGGGACCAGCGCCGCGAGGTCGTGGTCGGCCAGTCGGGGTTCACTCATGCCCCCATGGTTCCACCCCGGGCTGCGGGGCCGAAATGGGCGCGCCCGCGCCACGCCGGAGCGCTGTGAGCACGCCCCGGCAGGGTCGCGACCGTAGGATCAGAGCCCCGGATCCTTCCCCGTCCGGCCGCAGGAGGGTCGCTGTGAGCTCAGATCGGCACGTCCCCTCCTCGACCGACCCCATGACCGGTCGTCTCCTCGACGGCCGCTACCTCATGGGCTCGCGCATCGCGCGCGGCGGCATGGCGAGCGTCTACGAGGCCACCGACACCCGCCTCCAACGCACCGTCGCGGTCAAGATCATGCACCCGGGGATGGGCGACGACGAGGAGTTCGCGGCCCGCTTCGTGCGCGAGGCGAGGGCCGCAGCCCGGCTCTCCCACCCCAACGTGGTCGCCGTCTACGACCAGGGCGCCGATGACGGCACCGTCTTCCTCGCGATGGAGCTGGTGCCGGGCCACACCCTGCGCGACACCATCGCCAAGGAGAGCCCGATGTCGCCGGCCAAGGCGCTCGCGCTGCTGGAGCCGGTGCTCTCCGCGCTCGCCGCGGCGCACCGTGCCGGTCTGGTGCACCGCGACGTCAAGCCCGAGAACGTCCTGATCGCCGACGACGGTCGCATCAAGGTCGCCGACTTCGGTCTCGCCAAGGCCGTCAGCGCCGACACCCAGCACACCGCCACGTCGGGCGTGCTCATCGGCACCGTCTCCTACCTCGCCCCCGAGCTGGTCGTGGCCGGGTCCGCCGACGCGCGCGCCGACGTCTACGCCGCCGGGGTGGTCCTCTACGAGCTGCTCACCGGCGTGAAGCCCCACGAGGGCGAGACCCCGATCCAGGTCGCCTACAAGCACGTCCACCACGACGTGCCACCGCCCTCCGCGCTGGTGCCCGACCTGCCGCCGTACGTCGACGCGCTGGTCGCCCGCGCCACCTCCCGCGAGCCGGGCCTGCGCCCGGCCGACGCGTCGGTGCTCCTGCACCAGGTCCACCGCGTCAGCAACGCGCTCTCCCACGGCGTGCGCGACGACGCCGAGCTCACCGCCGACCTGTCGCCGCTGATGCTGGCGCGCGCCTGGGACGACGAGGACGCCGCCGCCGAGGGGCACGGCGACACCGCCCCGGAGATGTGGGACGAGGCCGAGATGACCGCGCTCATGGAGCGCTCCGGCCCCGAGCACACCGTCACCTACCCCGCGGCCAAGCCGCCGCCGGTCGGTCCTCCGGTCGGAGCCACCCGCACGCCGCGACCGCCGACGCCGCCACGCAGCCCGCGCGACCAGCGCCCCCAGCGCCCCCAGCGACCGGCACGTCCGCGCCGGTCCAGGCGGGGCCCGATCCTGCTCGTGCTGGCCCTGGTGCTGGCGCTGGCCGGCGGTGCGGGCGCCTACTGGTTCGGCTGGGCGCGCTACACCACCACGCCCGGCGTCATCGGCATGGCGCAGGTCGCGGCCGAGACCAGGCTGGACTCCGCGGGACTGGCCTACGACTACGCCGACCCCACCTACTCCGAGACCGTCGCCGCCGGACAGGTCATCGAGACCGACCCGAGCGCCGGCTCCCGGATCCTCGAGGACGGCACCGTCACGATGACGCTCAGCCTCGGCAAGGAGCGCTACGACGTCCCGAAGATGATGGGGCTGACCGAGGACGAGGCGCAGGACGCGCTGCTCGAGGTCAAGCTCGCCTACGACGAGACGGTCCTGAAGTTCTCCGAGACCGCGCCGGAGGGCACGGTGCTCCGCAGCATCCCCGCGTCCGGAACGACGCTGCGCCCCGGCGCCTCGGTCGACCTCGTCGTCAGCAAGGGCCGCCAGCCGATCAAGGTCGGCAGCTGGATCGGCGACGACATCGACGACGTGCGCGCGGCCCTGGAGGAGCGGGGGCTGGTGGCCGAGGTGACCTCGGAGGAGTTCGACGACAAGGTGCCAGAGGGCGGTGTCATCTCCCAGGACCCCCGTCGCGGCACGCTCTTCCGCGGTGACGCCGTGAGCCTCGTCGTCTCCAAGGGACCCGAGCTGATCGAGGTCCCCCAGGTGCGAGCCTCCCCCGTGCAGTCGGCGGTCGACGAGCTCGAGGCGCTGGGCTTCAAGGTCGACATCGTGCGCGGCAGCAGCTACATCGGGCTCGAGTTCGTCTTCAGCTCCGACCCGTCCGCGGGCGAGATGATCCCCATCGGCAGCACGATCACCCTCAACCTCGTGTGACAATTCCGCCCATGCTCATGGGGAGATGGCGGCTGCGTGCTGCCCGGTGGGGACTCGTCCTCGCCCTGGTCACGGCCGCGCTGACGGGCGCGCTCGGCACCGGCGCCGTCGTGCCCGCCGCCGAGAGCCGGTCCGGCGCCGCTCCCCGGGCCGGGTGGACCTCGTCGTCGGTCTTCGTCGAGGCCAACAGCACCGTGCGCGGGTCGGTCGCCGTGGCGCGCACCCGCGGCCGCGACGCCCTGCTCCGGGTGCGGCTCACGAATGCCCGCCTCACCGCGATCCCCCCGGGGTGCCGCCCCAGCGCGCTCGTGCAGCGCTACTCCTTCATCTCCGCCGACGGCCGCGAGCTGACCTGCCGGGTCAGCCCGCAGACGCGCCGGCGCACGCTGGGCTTCGCGGCCGTGGTCGACGGTGGCGTCGGCGAGCGGGTCCGGGCAAGCGTGTCGGTCGACGGCCGTCGTACGACGCTCCCCGCGAAGCGGGTGACCTTCGGCACCGCGCGTCCCGAGGTGGGCTTCCGCTTCCTCTCCAGCCCCGACTTCCTCAACGCCGACGTCGGCGACCTGGCCAAGGGTCCGGGCTTCTGGAAGCCCGGGCGCCGGGGCGCGACGGCCAACTCGACCAACCCCGCCTACGAGCAGGCGCTCGACACGATCCTCGACGACTGGCAGTCGCTCGGCGCCGACCAGGTGCTGGTCGCCGGCGACCTCGTCGAGGGCTGGTGGGGCACCCGCCAGGACCGGTCGGGCAACTTCGGCGCCGGCGACACCGAGGCCCAGCGCCGTGCGTCGTTGCGCCGGGCCGCCGCGACCTACTACCCGCAGTGGGTCGAGCGCTTCGCGCGCCGCGGCATGCTCGCCCACCTCGCGATGGGCGACCACGAGTTCGGCGACAACGACTGGGGGCCGGACAAGCGCCGCCTCGCACCGCTCTTCGAGCGCGAGTTCGCCTCACGTTTCACCCGGCTCGCCGACGGCACCCCCCGCTACCGGGACCGCCCCCGCGGGTCACGGCACGAGCTCACGGCCTACGCGTGGCGTCCCCAGCCCGAGGTGCAGATGGTGACGCTCAACGTCTTCGACATCACCGAGAAGCGCGCCCGGGTCCGCCTCGACCTCAAGCAGCTGCGCTGGCTCGAGGGAGTGCTCCGCGACGCCCGCCACGACGGCGTGCGGTGGATCGTGGTCCAGGGCCACACCCCGATCGTCGGGCCCGTGCGGCAGCGGGGCTCGAGCGGGCTGGTCTACGAAGGCGGCCGCAGCTCCGAGCTCTGGCAGCTCTTCCGGAAGTACGGCGTCGACCTCTACCTCTCCGGCGAGGTCCACGACGTGACCGCCATCCACCGCGACGGCGTCCTGCAGCTCTCCCACGGCGGGCTCTTCGCGTTCGGCCTCACCAACTACCTCGTCGCCGACGTCTACCAGGACCGGATGCGGCTCACCCTGCGCGACTACGACATCCGCTCCGCCGACGCGGCCGGCGGACGGCGGCTCTGGCAGTCCCGCCCCGACGGCATGCCGGCGCTGCTGCGCGTCTCCCCCACGCCGTTCACCATCGGCACCGCCGTCCTCGACGGCCGCGGACACCTGCTCGAGCGCAGCGGGATCATGCGGCCGTGGCAGGTGCGCGACTGAGACTGGTGGGGCTGGTGGGGTCCCGGCCGCGGCCGCTCCCCCAAGGTATGCAGGCGACACGCCACTCCCCACGGCGTAGACCCCGTGGGAGGTGGCGTGTCGTCGTGGGAAGTCGCGACCCGCTGACCGGTCGCCGCTCCACCGTGGGAGGTGCCGCTTCGTCGACATACCTTGGTGAAGCGGCCGCCAGCGCCCCCGGCACCCCCTCCCGACCGGCCCACCTCCCGACCGGGCACCCCGCTGCGGGCGATAGCGTCAGCGCCATGCGCAACCCGATCGGCACCCACGTCCTGGTCGGCAAGGGGCTCGTGGACGGGGCGCTGGCGAGCGCCGACGAGCTCGGCGCGGAGACGCTCCAGGTGTTCGTCGGCAACCCCCGCGGCTGGGCGCTGTCGCCCGGCAAGCCCGCGGAGGACACGCGGTTCCGCGAGGAGACGGCCCGGCGCGGGATGAGGACCTTCATCCACACGCCCTACCTGGTCAACCTCGGCTCCCCCACGGCCGCGACCTACGCCAACTCGGTCGCCCTGGTCGCGCACAACCTGCGCCGGGCCGCCGAGATCGGCGCGGAGGGCGTGGTCGTCCACACCGGCTCCTACGTCGACCCCGGCGGCAGCCCCGCGGAGCAGTCGGCGCGGCACCGCGCCGCGATGGCACAGGTCCGTGAGGGCCTGCTGCCGATCCTGGACACCATCTCCGACGAGGACGCGCCGTGGCTGCTGCTCGAGCCGACCGCCGGCCAGGGTCGGTCGCTGTGCGCCGGCGTGGAGGACCTCACCGGCTACCTCGACGCGCTCGACCACCATCCCAAGGCCGGGATCTGCCTCGACACCTGCCACGTCTTCGCTGCCGGCGCCCCGCTCGACGAGCCCGGCGGCGCGAGCGCCACCCTCGACCGGATCGTCGAGATCGGCGGCGCCGGCCGGCTCCGGCTGGTGCACGCCAACGACTCGATGGACGTGCGTGGCGCGTTCAAGGACCGCCACCAGCGCATCGGCGAGGGCCACATCGGCACCGGCGCCTTCGAGGAGCTCCTCGCCCATCCGGCCACCGAGGGCGTCCCGTTCGTCCTGGAGACCCCCGGGTCGCGCGACGCCGGCAACGCCGACATCCCGCTCCTCAAGGAGCTTCGCGATCGCACGCTGGCGCGTCGGTGACGACCACCCGTCGTACGACGCTGCTCGCCACGCTCGCCCTCCTGGCGATGACGGCCTGCTGGGGCTCGACGTTCTTCCTCATCAAGGACCTCCTCGACCGGGTGCCGACGCTGGACTTCCTCGCGGTGCGCTTCGCGATCGCCAGCGCCGTGATGCTCCTCGTCGCCCCCCGCGCGCTGTCCCGCCTGTCGGCGCAGTCGCGGCGTCACGCGATCGTGCTCGGCGTGCTCTACGGCGTCGCGCAGATCCTGCAGACCGCTGGCCTGGCGCACACGGCGGCGAGCGTGTCCGGCTTCATCACCGGGATGTACGTCGTGGCGACGCCGCTCTTCGCGGCCGTCCTGCTGGGGACCCGCATCACCGCCCTCACCTGGGGTGCCGTAGCGCTCGCTGCGGCCGGCCTCGGGGTGCTCACCCTCAACGGCTTCTCGATCGGCTACGGCGAGGCGATCACGCTGGTGGCGGCGATGCTCTACGCGCTGCACATCGTCGGGCTGGGCGCCTGGTCCGCGCCCGGGCAGGCACTCGGCATGTCGATCGTGCAGCTCATGGTCATCGCCGTCGTGTGCCTGCTCGCGACCGCGCCGGACGGGATCGTGCTGCCCCGCGAGCCGCGCGACTGGCTCTCGATCACCTACATGGCGGTCTTCGCCGGCGCCGCCGCCCTGGTCGGGCAGACCTGGGCCCAGTCGATCCTGCCGCCGACCCGCTGCGCGATCATCATGAGCATGGAGCCGGTCTTCGCGGCGTTCTTCGCGGTGCTGCTGGGGGGCGAGTCGATGACGATGCGGATGGTCCTCGGCGGGGTGATGGTGCTCGGCGCGATGCTGGTCGTCGAGGTCGGCCCCCGGCGCAAGATCGAGGGCGAGGTGCAGCATCTCGCGGTGTGAGCGACGTCTCGGCGCGGTCGGCCGGCGGGGCTAGAGTCGTCGTCGTGACGTCGTCGTACTTCTTCGGACACCTGCCGGGCTTGCCCGTGCGGGCCGTCTAGACGCGCCGCACACCATCCAACGCCCCGGCCACCGACCGGGGCGTTTCTGCGTGCCGGACCGGGTCGGGCACGCATCCAGAGAGAAGGAACTCCATGGTCGTCGTCATGTCACCGGACGCCACCGACGAGGACGTCGCGCACGTCGTCGAGAAGGTCGAGGCAGTCGGGGGCGAGGCCTTCGTCTCCAAGGGCGTGGTCCGGACCATCATCGGCCTGGTCGGCGACCTCGAGTCGTTCCACCACCTCAACCTGCGCACGCTGCGCGGTGTCGCCGACGTGCACCGGATCAGCGACCCCTACAAGCTCGTCAGCCGCCAGCACCACGCCGGTCGCTCGACCGTCTGGGTCGGGCAGCCCGGCGCCCAGGTGCCGATCGGCCCCGACACCTTCACCTTCATGGCCGGACCGTGCGCGGTCGAGACACCCGAGCAGACGCTCGAGGCGGCGCAGATGGCCAAGGCCGCCGGTGCCACGATCCTGCGGGGCGGCGCCTACAAGCCGCGCACCTCGCCGTACGCCTTCCAGGGGTTGGGAGTCGCCGGGCTCGAGATCCTCGCCGACGTGCGGGCCGCGACCGGCCTGCCCGTCGTCACCGAGGTCGTCGACGCACGCGACGTCCCGATCGTCGCCGAGCACGCCGACATGCTCCAGATCGGCACCCGCAACATGGCCAACTTCGGCCTGCTCCAGGCCGCGGGTGACGCGGGCAAGCCGGTGCTGCTCAAGCGCGGCATGACGGCCACCATCGAGGAGTGGCTGATGGCGGCGGAATACATCGCCCAGCGCGGCAACCTCGACGTGGTCCTGTGCGAGCGCGGCATCCGCACCTTCGAGCCCGCGACCCGCAACACCCTCGACATCTCGGCGGTGCCGGTGGTGCAGGCCACCAGCCACCTGCCGATCATCGTGGACCCCTCGCACGCGGCCGGCCGCAAGGACCTCGTGGTGCCGCTGTCGCGGGCCGCGATCGCCGTGGGCGCCGACGGGATCATCGTCGACGTGCACCCGGAGCCCGAGGTGGCGCTGTGCGACGGGCCCCAGGCGCTCCTGGGCAACGACCTGCGCGACCTCGCCACCGCGGTGCGCAAGCTGCCGCCGATCGTCGGCCGGGTCGACGCCGGCGAGCGGATCCGGACCGTCTGAGTCCCTCGGAGGTGTCGACGGGGAGCCGTCGACGGACCGCCAGCAAGGCCGAGTCGGCGCCATGTTGCACCCGTTTCTGCACCATCGCGCCGACTCGGGGTGGGTGTGAGGTTCGTCGGCAGCTCGGCCCGACGGGACGGCGCCCCACGCTGGGGCGCCCTCCCGGAGCCGGTGAGCTGCCCGGGCGAAGTGGCGGACAAGCACCAACGTGCCCGGCCGGCCGGGGATCCATGCACCCCCGGACCGCCCCTGCCTCGGCCGACCCGCCGCTAGGGTGACGGGCGTGGAGACGTGTGCCCAGTGCGGCCACCAGCTGGGGCTAGGTCGCTTCTGCATCAACTGCGGCCTGCCCGTGGACCGGTCGTGGGGCACCGACACCGCTGAGCGCCCAGCGGTGCTCGACCCGATGGGACTCGACCCGGCGGGGCCCACCGTCAGCGCGCCGCGGACGCCTCCTCCGGTGCTGGAGCCGCTGCAGCAACCGCGCTTTCCGCTCTACGCCGACCAGGTCGGTCACCCGGGCCCGCCGCCGAGCGGCCCTCCCCCGTTGCCGCTGCTGCTGCCTCCGCCGGGCGGGCACCACCGGGAACCTCGCCGACGACCCGCCTGGCTGCCGTGGGTGCTCGCGGCGCTGGCGCTGCTGCTGACCGCGGGGCTGGGCGGGATCCTGCTGCTCACCGGCGGCGACGAGGAGACAACCCGCGAACCGGTTGCCGTGGGCTCACCGTCGAGCACCCCCTCGAGCACCCCGTCGTCCAGCGACGCAACCAGCCCCTCGCCCACGCCCACGCCGAGCCCCAGCGAGACGCCGACCGACCCCGACCCGCCGCAGAACCTCGCCCGCTTCGCGACGGCGGCCGTGCCCGACACCGCGCCGCCCAACCAGGACGTCGACGGCAACCAGGTCCGCTACGAGGCGCGCAACATGCTCGACGACGTGCGCACGACGTGCTGGCGCACCCCCGGCGACGCGTCCGGACAGACGATCACGCTCACCCTCGACGGCCCCACCACGCTGAGTCGTGTGGGGCTGGTCAATGGCTACGCGAAGACCTCGGAGGCCGGCTCCAGCCGGCTCAACTGGTATCGCGGCAACCGCCGCGTCCTCGCCGTCGAGTGGACCTTCGACGACGGCACGACCGTGTCGCAGTCGCTCGTCGAGACCCGCACCATGCAGACCATCGACCTCGAGCCGGTGCTGACGAGCACCGTCACACTGCGTCTCGTCGGCGTCAGCTCCCCGGGCGCCGGCCCCTCGGCACGCGACTACACCGCGATCAGCGACCTGGCGCTCGTGGGCTCACCCGCCACCGAGTCCTAGTGCTCGACCACCTCTCCCCGCAGCGGCGCCGCTTCGTCGCGGTCCTGGCCGTGCTGGTCACGCTGGCGGTCACCGCCGTCGTCGTCTCCGCGCTCGTGCGCCGCAACGGTGGCCAGGTCGTGCCCGTCTCCCAGGCGGACCCCGGTCCTGTCCTGCTGGTGTCCGGCTACGGCGGCAGCACGGCGGGGCTCGACGTGCTGGCCGAGGCCGTGCGTCGCAGCGGCCGCACGGTGGTCGTCGTACCTCCCGTCGGAGGCGGCACGGGCGACCTCCGCGACCAGGCCGCCGCCCTCGACGACGCGGTGCGCACCGCACTCACCGACACGGCCGCGACGTCGGTGGACCTGGTCGGCTACTCGGCCGGCGGCGTCGTGGTCCGGCTCTGGGTCGCGGCGTACGACGGAGGGTCGCTCGCGCGTCGCGTCGTCACCCTCGCCTCCCCCCACCACGGCACCGACCTGGCCGCGCTCGCCGGCGACCTCGCGCCCGACGCGTGCCCGCAGGCCTGCCAGCAGCTGGCACCCGACAGCGACCTGCTCCGCGGGCTGAACGCCGACGACGAGACCCCGTCGGGCCCGCTGTGGGCGGCCCTGTGGACCTCCGACGACGCCACGGTGGTCCCGGCGAGCTCCGGGGAGCTCGCCGGCGCGGTGTCGTTCTCGGTGCAGTCGGTGTGCCCGGACGTCACCGTGGGGCACGCCGACGTGCCCCGGGACCCGACGATCATCGCCATGACGCTGCTCCAGCTCGGCCTCGCCGCCCCGGCCGTCCCCGGTCCCGAGGTCTGCGCGCGGTCCTGACGGGGTCCTCACGACGTCAGTCGTTGATGTCCTTGGTCGTGAAGTTGGCCCACCCGGCTCCCAGGAACACCACGACGTAGGCCAGCTGGAGCAGCAGCCCCCGCACCACGTCGCGCCACAGGATCGGGTCACGGAAGAGGTCGACGAAGGCCAGCCAGTAGCGCGTCGGGAGGTAGGCCTGCAGCCCGCTCGCCGCATCGAGGGTCAACAGGATGGTCGAGGCGATCAGCACCGCCAGGGTGCCGAGGGCGGCCCCGAGTGGTGACTCGTTGACGGTCGAGAGGAAGAGCGCGATCGCGGCCACGCCGAGCATGCAGACCATCGCGTAGCCCAGCGCGAGCGCCGTGCGCCCCACGAGCTCCGGGGTCGAGAGAGAGGTGCCCGAGATGCTGGTCGTGCCGACGGTCAGGTCCTGCTGGCCGAGCAGGGTGATGCCCACGACGTAGGCGGTGACCGCGACGACCAGGATCGTCAGCGCGACGAAGACCATGACGCTGACCAGCTTGGCGACCAGCAGCCGTGTGCGTCCGACGGGGCGGATCAGCATGTAGCGCAGCGTCCCCGCCTGCGCCTCCCCCGCGATCGACTCCCCAGCGGTGATCGCCACCGCGATCGGCAGGAAGAGCGGCAGCACGATGCCCAGGGCAGCCAGGGGGAAGAGGGTGCCGTCGGTCAGAACGGCCGACAGGAAGGCAGGGCCGGTGCCCGGGCGCGGGCCGAGGTCGGTCACGGCGAGCAGGACGGCGACCAGCGTGGGCAGCGCGTCGATGAGCAGGATCGTCACCCACGTCCGCCGGCTGTGGAGCAGCTTGCGGAGCTCGACGCGGATCATGGCGGGTCCCCCGCCGAGAATCGGTCCGAGCCGGTGCCGGTCGCTGCCAGCACCACCTCCTCGAGCGTGTGCCGCTCCAGCACGAGCGCGGACACGCGCACGCCCTCCAGCACGAGCCGCGCGTTGAGGGCGGCCGCGTCGTGCTCGCGCACGGCGAGACGCTCGCCGTCGCGCTCCTCGACCAGCCCCGGGAGAAGCGCGAGCGCACGCTCGACGTCGGGCGTGGTCACGATGACCCGCCCGGTCGGACGACGCAGCACCTCGACCTGCTCCTGCACGACCATCCGCCCGTGGGACAGCACACCCACCCGGGTGCACATCTGCTCGATCTCGGCCAGGAGGTGGCTGGACAGGAAGACCGTCGTGCCGTCCGCGTTGAGCGCGAGCAGCAGGTCGCGGATCTCGTGGATGCCCTGCGGGTCCAGGCCGTTGGTCGGCTCGTCGAGCACGAGCAGTCGGGGCCGGCGCAGCAGCGCGTTGGCGAGCCCGAGACGTTGTCGCATCCCCAGCGAGTAGGCGTGGACCGGTCGTCCGTCGACCCCGTCGAGACCGACACGCCCCAGTGCCTCGTCGACACGCGAGGCTCGCCCCGCCCGCCGGCTGCGCGGCACCATCGCGTCGAAGAGCGCGAGGTTGGCCCGTCCGGAGAGGTGGCCGTAGGCGGCCGGGCCCTCGACGAGCGCCCCGACCTGCGGCAGCACATGGCGCGCGTCCGTCGGCATCGGGCGCCCCAGCACCTCGGCGTCGCCCGCGGTGGCCAGCACCAGGCCCAGCAGCATCCGCACGGTCGTGGTCTTGCCCGACCCGTTGGCCCCCAGGAAGCCGTAGACGTCGCCCTCGCGGACGTCGAGGTCGAGGTCGTCGACCGCGAGGATCTGCCCGTAGCGCTTGGTCAGGCCGCGGGTGCGGATCATCGGTCGTCCTCGAGCACCACGGTGCCGCTGACCAGGTCGCGGGCCGCCGCGGCCAGGGTCTCCTCGGTCACGGTGCCGGCGACCAGCCAGCCGCCGTCGTCGCCCTGACCGGTCAGCAGGACACCGAGCGGGCCGACGCTCAGCACGGTCCCCTCCGGGACCAGCCGGCGCCCCAGGGTCGCGCCGAGCTGCTCGCGCAGCGGGCCACCCTCGCGGCCACGCAGCGGGATCGCGATCAGCCTCGTCGCCCCGCTGCCGTAGACACCGACGGCGCCATCGGTGGCCGCCGTGGCCTCGAGCCCGGCGATCGTGGTGGGTGGGCGGAACGGCGCGTACTGGTTGGCCGCGTCGGCGATGTCGAGCACGCCGTCGAAGGAGACGTCCGCTCCCGGCGGCGGGGTGAAGCCCGTGCGTCCTGCCTCGGGCTCGTCGGTGACGACCTCGCGGAACTGCGAGGTCAGGGCCGGGACGTCGTCGACGACGCCGTAGACCTCGACCAGCAGGGGGATGCCGGTCTCGCGGTCGGCCCAGACGTCGACCCGCCCGATGCTGGAGCGTGGGTCGGACGGCTCGAGCCGCAGGCCCAGCGTGTCGTGCCCCGCGACCGAGCGGGCGGGCCGCCGCTCCACGTCGGAGGCGACGGCGTCCTGCAGCAGCCGGGCGGCCAGGACCGGCGGCAGCAGGTCCGCGGTGCGTGGCAGCCGGATGTCGGGATCGACGCTGACCTCGGCCTCTCCCCGCTCATAGCTCCACTGCGTGGTCCGCCCCGCGTCGTGCACCAGGTCCGTCTCGCCCGAGACCAACAGCTTGTCGACCCGCCAGTCCTCGGCGCCGCGCCACCACACCCGCAGCCGGGTCTGCTCCCCCAGGAGTGCCCCGACGTCGGTGAAGCGGTCGGCGACCGGGAGGTCCAGCGAGCCCCGTGTCTCGACGTACCCCTCGTAGGGGGCGTCCCGGGCGTCGTCGATCCGCTCCAGCAACGCGGTGGCGGAGATCGCCTCGCCCTCGGTCGGCAGCGCCCGCACCACCAGGGGCGCGCCGATGACCGCGATCGCCAGGGCGGCGACGACGCACCACCGGGCGATTCGGGTCATACCGCAATCTACGCCCGGGGCCTGGGCGCACCGCGCGGGGACCCGGCGCTCAGACCAGTCGGGCGAGCACTCCGGCGGCGGCCTCGGCGGCGGCGCGGGTGACGCCGAGGTGGGTCACGAGGCGCACCGTGGTGGGGCCGACGGTGGCGACGCGGACGCCGGCGTCGGCGGCCCGGGCCACGAAGTCGGGCGCATCAGGACGGGGTACGACGACGATGTTGGTGTCCACCCCGTCGGGGTCGACCCCGCAGGCGGCCGCCAGCAACCGGGCGTGCGCGTGGTCGTCGGCCAGGCGCTCGACGTGGTGGTCGAGCGCGTGCAGCCCGGCCGCGGCCAGGATGCCCACCTGGCGCATCCCGCCGCCCATGCGCTTGCGCCAGATCCGGGCCTCCGCGACCGTGTCGCGGCTGCCGACCAGCAGCGACCCGACCGGCGCACCGAGCCCCTTGGACAGGCACACGGCCATGACGTCGGCGACGGCGCCGTACTCGCGAAGCGGTGTGCCGGTCGCGACGTGCGCGTTCCAGATGCGGGCGCCGTCCATGTGGATCGCGGCGCCGACACCGGTGGCGAAGTCACGCAGGTCGCGCAGGTCCGAGAGCGGCAGGACTGCGCCGCCGGCGAAGTTGTGGGTGTTCTCGACCGAGATGGCGGCCGTGGGCACGAAGAAGGGCCCCATGTCGGGGGCGAAGAGCGTCTGCACCATCGCCAGGTCGACCTGGCCGCGCGGGTGGTGCCAGGTGCGCATGGTGACGCCGCTGTAGGCACCGTGGGCGCCGAGCTCGGCGCGCGCGATGTGGGCGGCCGACTCGCAGAGGACCTCCTGGCCCGGCGCGACCAGGGAGCGTACGGCGAGCACGTTGGCCATCGAGCCGGTCGGCATGAACAGCGCCGCCTCGTGACCGAAGAGCCCGGCGACCCGTTCCTCGAGCTGCCCGACCGTCGGGTCCTCGCCGTAGACGTCGTCGCCGACCTCCGCGCGCGCCATCGCGGCCCGCATCGAATCGGTCGGACGCGTGACGGTGTCGCTGCGGAGGTCGATCATCGCGTCGGCCACGGTCAGGACTGGACGGGCTTCTCGCGGCGCAGCATCTCCGCCACGAGGAAGGCCAGCTCGAGCGACTGGACCCGGTTGAGGCGCGGGTCGCAGACCGACTCGTAGCGGTTGCCGAGGTCCATCTCCAGCAGCTCCTCGCTGCCGCCGACGCACTCGGTGACGTCGTCGCCGGTAAGCTCGACGTGCACGCCGCCGGGCCAGGTGCCCAACGCGTGGTGGACGTCGAAGAAGCCCTGGACCTCCTCGATCACGTCGCCGAAGGCCCGCGTCTTGTAGCCCGAGCTGGCCTCGAAGGTGTTGCCGTGCATCGGGTCGCACACCCATGCCACGTTGACGCCCTCGGCGGTGACCTTCTCGACCAGGGGCGGCAGGCCGTCGCGGATCTTGCCGGCACCGAAGCGGGTGATGAAGGTCAGGCGGCCCGGCTCGTTGTCGGGGTTGAGCTTGGAGGCGAGGGCGAGGGCGTCGTCGGCGCTGGTCGAGGGGCCGAGCTTGACGCCGATCGGGTTGCGGATGTGGCTGAGCAGCTCGACGTGGGCGTTGTCGAGCTGGCGGGTGCGCTCGCCGATCCACACGAAGTGGCCCGAGACGTCGTAGGGCTGCTGGGTGCGCGAGTCGATGCGGGTCATCGCGTGCTCGTACTCGAGCACGAGGGCCTCGTGGGAGGAGTGGAAGTCGACGCGGTGGAACTCGTCGGGGTCGGCGCCGATCGCGGCGAGGAACGCCATCGCCCGGTCGATCTCGTGGGCGACCTTCTCGTAGCGCTGACCGGCGGGCGAGTCGCGCACGAAGTCGGTGTTCCACGTGTGGACCTGGCGGAGGTCGGCGTAGCCACCGGTGGTGAAGGCCCGCACCAGGTTGAGGGTCGCGGCGGAGGCGTTGTAGACGTCGAGCAGCCGCGCCGGGTCGTGCACGCGCGACTCGGGGGTGAAGTCGTAGCCGTTGACGGCGTCGCCGCGGTAGGCCGGGAGCGTGACACCGTCACGGGTCTCGAGGTCGGAGCTGCGGGGCTTGGCGTACTGACCGGCCAGGCGACCGACCTTGACCACCGGGACGGACGCGGCGTAGGTCAGCACCACGGCCATCTGGAGCAGCACGCGCAGCTTGTTGCGCACGTTGTCGGCCGTCACGCCGGACAGCGTCTCGGCGCAGTCACCGCCCTGGAGCAGGAACGCCTCGCCGCGCGCCACGGCGGCAAGCTTGGTCTTGAGGTCGTCGCACTCCCCCGCGAAGACCAGCGGCGGCATGGTGCGCAGCCGGGCGACGGTCTCGTCGACGGCCGCCCGGTCGGCGTACGTCGGTTGCTGGGCCGGCCCGAGGGCGTGCAGGGCGGAGAGGTCGGGGACGTTGCTGCTCACCGGTCAAGCCTACGCGCGCGGGGTCGTCCACCTCGATTCGTCGGCAGCACGCGGACAGCGCCCCTGATGCACCCTGGCCGCCGAGTAAGCGCATTGTTGCGGCACGGGGTCGGCAGCCGCTTCATCAAGGTACGTCGATGAAACGCCACTCCCCATGACGTGCACCCCGAGGGAGGTGGCGTGTCGCCGTGGGAAGTGCCGGCCGCTCCACCGTGGCAGGTGGCGGTTGGCCTGCATACCGTGATGAAGCGGCCCCCGGATCAGCTGCAACATCGCGCCGACTCGGCGGTCAGTCCTCGAGGTGCTCGATGTCGCGGAAGCCGGTCTTCTTGGCACGGACGCCCCGGTTGGTCGTCCAGGTGGCCGCCCACAGCACGATGCCGAGCACGATCAGGCCGCCGGCGACCTGGTACTGGATCCAGTCGTCCCGGTCGCGGGCCCACGGCCCGACGAAGAACAGGCAGGCCACCGCTCCGACGTAGGGCGCCCAGGTCGGTGCGGAGAAGGCCCCGGAGGGCTCCCGGCGCAGCACCACGCAGGCGACGTTGACGATCGCGAAGACGCCCAGCAAGAGCAACGCGGTCGTGCCGGAGAGGGCCTTGATGACCGAGGTGTCGGCCAGGAACGTCACCGCGAAGATCAGTCCGAGGGCCAGGACGGTGGAGAAGAGGATGCCGACCCACGGCGTACGACGACCAGGCAGCACCTTGCCCAGGCTGCGGGGCAGGACGTCCTGGTTGGCCAGGCCGTAGAGCAGACGGCTGGCCATCAGCATGTTGATCAGCGCGGTGTTGGCGACCGCGATGACGGTGAGGAAGGGGAACACGTCGTCGATCGGCAGGTTGGGCGCCCCGGTGCTGACGACGTTGAGCAGGACCTTGCCCTCGTCGGCGACGACCTGCTCGATCTCGCCCTCGGGGATCACCGCGACGACGCTGATCGAGACGAGCACGTAGAAGAGCACCGCGATGCCCAGGCCGGTGAGCATGATCCGCGGGAAGGTGCGCTCGGGGTCCTTGGTCTCCTCGACCATGTTCACCGAGTCCTCGAAGCCGACCATCGCGAAGAACGCGATCGCGGTGGCGACCGTGACCGCGAGGAACAGCCCGCGCTCGGACCCGCTCTCGAAGACCACCATCCGGCCCAGGTCGCCGTCGCCACGGGAGATCACCACGAAGCCGATCACGATGACGATGACCAGGGCGAGCATCTCCACGAGGGTCAGGAAGACGTTGAACCTGACGCTCTCCCCGACCCCGCGCAGGTTGATCAGCGCGAGCAGGACCATGAAGCCCATGGCGACCCCGGTGATGGCCGTGCTGCTCTCCGGGTCGATGCCGCCGACACCGAGGCCGTCGAGGCCGGCCAGGAGGTTGGTGCCGAGCAGGTTGGCGGCCGTCGAGGCGCTGGTGATGCCGGAGCAGATGACCCCGAATGCCACCAGGAAGGTGACGAAGTGGATGCCGAAGGCCTTGTGCGTGTAGAGCGCCGCACCTGCCGCCTGCGGGAACTTCGTGACCAGCTCGAGGTAGGAGAGCGCGGTCAGCGTGGCGACCGCGAAGGCCACGAGGAACGGCACCCACACGATGCCGCCCACCTCGAGCGCCATCTCCCCGGTGACGGCGTAGATGCCGGCCCCCAGGATGTCCCCGACGATGAAGAGCAGGAGGAGCTTGGGTCCCATCACCCGCTGGAGGTCGGGCTCGGGGCCGTTGACGTCGACGTCGGCGCTGCTGGCGGTCATCACGGACTCCTGGGGAGGAGGGGACAGTGCACCAACCCAATACCCAGAAGGCCGATTTGGCCACCAGGCGCGCCCCGGCGTTGCGCGCGCGGGACGCCGACGTCAGCCGAAGAAGACCTGCGCCTCGGCGTACTCCTCGGGGCTGACGAGCTTGAGCTCGGCGGTGCCCTCGGACAGCGGCACCCGGATGATCTTGGTGCCGCGCAGCGCCATCATCGTGCCCCAGTCGCCGTCGGCGACCGC
Source organism: Nocardioides sp. (assembly GCF_031397825.1). Taxonomy (GTDB): domain Bacteria; phylum Actinomycetota; class Actinomycetes; order Propionibacteriales; family Nocardioidaceae; genus Nocardioides. The sequence goes on along the minus strand of NZ_JANNML010000203.1, from coordinate 13,383 downwards.
GTCGACGGCCTGGAGGCCGAAGCGGGTCGCGAGCCAGCGGTCGAACGCCGTGGGCGTGCCACCGCGCTGGACGTGGCCGAGGACGACCGCGCGCGCCTCCTTGCCGGTGCGGTGCTCGATCTCGCTGGCGAGCCGGTCGCCGATGCCGCCCAGGCGCACGTGTCCGAAGGCGTCCTTCTCCCCCGACACCAGGGTCATGCCGTGCTCGCCGTCGGACTGCTGCGGGACAGCGCCCTCGGAGACGACGATGATCGGGGCGTACTTGGTCTTGAAACGGGTCTCCACGTGCTCGCAGAGCGCCTCGATGTCGAAGGGCTGCTCGGGGATCAGCACGGCGCTGGCGCCGCCCGCGATGCCCGCGTGGAGCGCGATCCAGCCCGCGTGGCGGCCCATGACCTCCACGACGAGCACCCGGTGGTGCGACTCGGCGGTGGTGTGGAGCCGATCGATGGCCTCGGTCGCGATGTTGACCGCGGTGTCGAAGCCGAAGGTGAAGTCGGTGCCGGAGAGGTCGTTGTCGATCGTCTTGGGCACGCCCACCACGTGCACGCCGAGGTCGGCGAGCTTGGTCGCGACGCCGAGGGTGTCCTCGCCGCCGATCGCGATGAGGGCGTCGACGCCGTCGCTCGCGAGGTTGTCCTTGATGCGCTCGACGCCACCCTCGATCTTGAACGGGTTCGTGCGCGAGGAGCCGAGGATCGTGCCGCCGCGGGGCAGGATGCCGCGACACTCCTGGATGCCGAGCTGCATCGTCTCGCCCTCGAGCGGTCCCTTCCAGCCGTCGCGGTAGCCGACGAACTCGAAGCCGTGGGTGCTGACGCCCTTGCGGACCACCGCCCGGATCACGGCGTTGAGGCCGGGGCAGTCTCCGCCTCCGGTGAGCACTCCGACGCGCATGGGACCTCCTGGATGAGCCGGTCGAGGAGACCGGCGGCGGGGGTGGGACTTGGATCGTTCACAGGGAGCGCGTCCACCCTAGCCAGGTTTGCGCTCAGGTGGCGAGGCTCACCACGAGCCAGTCGAGGCCGACCCCGACGACGATCCCCAGGACGCCGCAGGCGAGCGCCGGGAGCCAGCCACCGACGACACTGCTGTCGGTCGGCAGCCACTCGGTGCGCCAGCGCGGGTCGTCGCCGATGGCGGCGAGCTGCTGCGGCGTGATGCGCGGGTCGAGCACGGCGACCTCGGGCTCGTCGGGGTGCAGCAGCACCGCGACCGGCGCCTTGCGGGACTCCAGCGCGAGCATCGCCGGGACCAGGGCACCGACCCGTCGCGCACCGCCCGGCGCCAGCACCGTGATCGCGAGGACCGCCGACGGGCCGTCCAGCGGTCCCGCGGTCCCGACCAGGTAGGACGGCGAGTGCCGCGCCAGCCTGCGTCGTACGACGCGCCCGGCGGCCGGCACGCCCGTCACGCGTCCCGCCACGAGGTCGGCCGCCCCCTGCTCCAACAGCGAGCGGAAGCGCCGGTCGGCACGCCTGTTCCAGACCACCACCCCGATCCCCCACGCGATTGTGAGCACCAGGCCCAGGACGAACAGGCTCACCGCCACGCCCCAGTGCTCCCCCTCGACGGCCAGCACCGAGCCGAACATCACGGCCGGACCGAGCACCTGGCAGAACAGCATGATCCGGGTCTGGCGCGCGAGGTCGTTGAGCACACCGCCAGCCTGCCCCGTGGCGATGACCTCAACCGCCAGCGCCGGGTCGATAGTCTCCGACGCATGACCTTCTCGATCGTTGCCCGCTCCGCCGACACCGAGTCCTGGGGGGTCGCGGTGGCCTCGAAGTTCCTCGCCGTCGGCGCCGTCGTCCCCGCCGCCGTCGCCCAGGTCGGCGCGATCGCCACGCAGGCCGACGCCAACGTCGCCTACAAGGGCCTTGCGCTCGCGCACCTCGACGAGGGCGCGACGGCGTCCGTGGCACTGCAGCGGCTGCTCGAGGAGGACGAGGGTCGCGACGACCGCCAGGTCGGCATCGTCGACCTCGACGGCAACGCCGCGTCGCACACGGGACACGCCTGCATCGAGTGGGCGGGCGGGGTCACGGGCGAGGGCTACGCCATCCAGGGCAACTGCCTGGCGGGCTCCGAGGTCGTGGAGGAGATGGAGCGGGCCTGGCTCGCCTCCGACCCCGAGTCCCCGCTCGCCTCGCGCCTGCTCGCCGCGCTCGCGGCCGGCGACGCCGCGGGAGGTGACAAGCGCGGTCGGCAGTCGGCCGCACTGCTGGTCGTGCGCGACGAGGCCGGCTACGGCGGCGGCGACGACATCGACACCGACCTGCGCGTCGACGACCACGTCGCGCCGATCGAGGAGCTGACACGGCTGCTCGATCTCAACGTGCTCTACCTGACGGCGTCGACCCCCGACGAGCAGGTCGCGGTGACCCCGGACCTTGAGGCCGAGCTCGAGGCGTTCGCGCAGGCGCAGGGACACCCCGACTTCCACACCTGGGTCGGCACGGAGAACTACGAGATGCGGGTGTCGCCGCAGCTGGAGTGGATCGACCGGCGGGTGCTGGCGATCGTGCGAGGCGATCGGTGAGCATCCTCGCGATCGACGCCGGCACCACCGGGGTCACCGCCGTCGTCGTCACGCCCGACGGGCGGATCGCGGCGAAGGGCTATCAGGAGTTCGCCCAGCACTTCCCCCAGCCGGGCTGGGTCGAGCACGCGCCCGAGGAGATCTGGCAGGCGACGCTGGAGGCGTGCCGGGTCGCGCTGGGCCAGGTGGACCGCGCCGAGCTGCGCGGCATCGGGATCACCAACCAGCGCGAGACGATCGTGCTGTGGGACCGCGAGACCCTCGGGTCGCCCCGTCGGGCGATCGTGTGGCAGGACCGTCGTACGGCCGACATCTGCACGCGGCTGCGCGAAGCGGGGCACGAGGCGCGCGTGGCGGAGCTGACCGGGCTGCGGCTGGACCCCTACTTCTCCGGCACCAAGCTGATGTGGCTGGCCGAGCACGAGCCGCGCACGTGGGCGCTGGTCGAGTCGGGGCGCTATGCCGTGGGCACGGTCGACTCCTACCTCGTCGCGCGCATGACCCGCGGTCTCGAGCACGTCACGGACGTCTCGAACGCCAGCCGCACGCTGCTCTTCGACCTCACCGCCGGTGACTGGTCCGACGAGCTGTGCTCGCTGCTCGGCGTGCCCCGTGACGCGCTTCCGGAGCTGGTGCCCAGCTGGGGCGAGCTCGCGGTCACCGACGCCCGGTCGTTCCTCGACCTGTCCCTGCCGATCGCGGGCCTCGCCGGCGACCAGCAGTCGGCGCTCTTCGGTCAGACCTGCTTCGACGAGGGCGACTCCAAGTGCACCTACGGCACCGGGTCGTTCATCCTCACCAACACCGGCTCGACGCTGCGTCGCTCCGATGCCGGGTTGCTCTCGACGGCGGCGTGGCGCTCACCCTCGGGCGAGCTGACCTACGCCCTCGAGGGCTCGATCTTCGTGACCGGCGCGGCCGTGCAGTGGCTGCGCGACGGGCTCCAGATCGTCGGCTCGGCGGCGGAGACCGCGGCCATCGCGGCCACGGTGCCGGACTCCGAGGGCGTGGTGTTCGTGCCGGCGCTGACCGGTCTCGGTGCCCCCGACTGGGACCCGCACGCCCGCGGCATGGTCATCGGCATCACCCGCGGCACGACGCGGGCCCATCTCGTGCGGGCCACGCTGGACGCGATCGCCTTCGAGGTGCGCGACGTCCTGGACACCATGCCTGGTCCGTCGTCGCTCCGCGTCGACGGCGGTGCCTCGGCCAACGACCTGCTCTGCCAGCTCCAGGCCGACCAGGTCGGCGTGCCGGTCGAGCGGCCCCGGCTGGTCGAGACCACGGCGCTGGGCGCGGCGTTCCTCGCGGGGCTCGGCACCGGCGTCTGGGCCTCCACCGACGACCTGCGCCAGACCTGGCAGCTCGACCGACGCTTCGAGCCGTCCGGTGACCGCACCGGCGCCGACCTGGCTCACGGTCGCTGGCGCGCGGCCGTCGAGCGGTCGAAGGGTTGGGCGACCGTCTGAGGGCGGGTCGCCACGGGAGGCCTCGGGCGGGCGCCCGGCCGGCCGGCCGGGGAGGTAGTCCCTCACGTCTCCACGCTCCAGGAACCACCTTCACCACGCTGGTGTGAGGGACTACCGCGCCGCCGTGCGGCGCTCGACCTCGGCCGCGGCGGTGTCGCGGGCCGTGGTGGCCTCCTCGAGCTCGGCGTAGGCCTCGGTGCGGGCCTCCTCGGCGTCCCCGAGCTCGTCGTCGACCTCGTCGGCCGACGCCTCGAGGTCGGCAAGGCGCCGTTTGAACTCGTCGATCTCCGCCTGGAGCTGCATCGAGCGCGCCTCCAGCGCCGACTGGGCCGAGACCGTCTCCTCATAGGCCGAGCGCGCCGTCCTCAGCTCGTCCTCCGCCTCGTCGAGCGCCTCCTGGGCTGCGGCGCGGGCCTTCTCCTCCGCCTCGGGATCGGGTACGACATGCAGGTCGGGCCGCGTGCCGGCGACGGGAGCATCGGGGTCGCGCGACGCGACGGGGCTGGCCTCGAACCCCAGCGCAGCCGGCAGCGCCACCGCGCCACCGAGGTCGACCTCGTCGACGCCGGTGGTGGTGATCGCGGTGACGAGGAGCCCGCTGCGGACCGCCTGGGAGCAGCGCTCGTCGAGCATCGCGGCCGTGAGCGTGGCCTCCACCTGGTCGGCCACGGCCTGGGTGACCTTGACGCCCGCCTCGGTCGCGAGCGACCGCGCCTGCTGCGTGACGGCGGCGGTGACCTGGCGACGCTGGCGGGTCAGCGCGCGCAGCTGCTCACCGGACATGGCCGCGGCGGCACCGCGCAGCGCGGCACCGACGGTGAGGACCTGGTCGACCTGGTCGGGGTCGCGGCGCACCAGCAGGTTGACGACCCAGGCGGCGAGCGACGGCTTCTTCAGCATCTTGACGTCCTTGCCCAGGTCGGAGCCCTTGAGCTCCTTGGCCCGCGCGTCACGCGCCGGCGTGAACTCCGCCAGCGTCAGTGCATAGAGCTCGTCGGCTACCGCGAGCAGCTCCTCAGACATCGGCTGATCCTCGCAGGACCAGCTCACGCTCGACCGGGTAGGGCGTCCATTCCGAGCACCGCTCGACCCCGGTCGGCTCCCAGCCCAGGTGGAGGTAGAGGCCCAGCGCCCGCTCGTTGGCCGCGAGGCACCACAGCCGCGGCTGCTGCCCGCCGTCGGTGATCGCGCTCGCCGCGCGCTCGACGGCGACGCGCGCCAGGCCGGTCCCCCAGCGTCGCGGATGGACCGCCAGGTGACGCAGCGTCCTCGCGTCGTGGGCGACGAACGCGTCCAGCCCTTGGCCGCCCGCACCGCCGGGTCCGTCGACCACGTCGACGACCACCCCCGGCTCGGCCAGCACGTGCTGCCACCGGACCATCACGTCGTCGTCGGGGAACGGGAAGTCCGCCGCCGGGAAGACGTGCGCCAGGCCCACCAGGTTGGCCTCGCGCTCGAGGTCGCGCAGGGCGGCCGCGTCGTCGACCCGCGCGGGACGGAACGTCACGGTCGCCCCGCCGCCACCCACTGCTCGTGGCCGACCAGCGTCCGGTCGAAGAGCGCCCGCAGGTGCGCCTCCTGCACCCCGACCAGTGACAGCCCGAGGCCGACGAGTGCGCCGCGCCACTCGTCGTACGACGTGAGGTCGGTGGTGCGGCGCCCCTCGCCGTCGACGCGTCCCCGGACACAGCCGCGCAGGGTGTCGACGCCGAGGGGGTCGCGCCGCTGGACGACCAGGATCCGCGAGAAGACGCCGTCGGGAGCCGTGGAGAGCGTGGCGTGCGAGTCGAGGACGGTCATCGGGTCGGTGGGGGCGCTGGTCACCTCGAGGCCGGTGAACGTGCCGGTCGGGTCGTTGCGGAAGGACCAGCCGTCCTCGGTGACCTCGGTGACCTCGAAGCGGAGCGGGCCGTCGACGTAGTCGCCGGCGACCAGCGGCAGTGGCTCGAGGAAGCCCTCGCCGAGTCCGACGTCGGGCCACCAGCGGCCGTCGGGGTTGTCGTCGGTGGGCAGTCCGGTGACGACCAGCACCAGGTGGTTGAGGAAGGGGTCGGCGCGCTTCTCGGGGTTGATCCAGACATGGCCGTGGCGCCGCTCGACGGCGAAGCCGAGGTCGCGCAGCACCAGCTCGAGCACGGCGTTCTGGTGGAAGCAGTAGCCCGCCCGGCCGACCTCGCCGACGCGCGTGAGGCTCGACTCCGGGTCCACCGACGGGGGCCGGCCGAGCATGATCTGCAGGTTCTCGTAGGGGATCTGCTCCACGTGGCGCCGGTGCACCAGCCGCAGCGACTCCAGGGTCGGCGGGAGGGGCTCCTCGATGCCCAGGTGCGCGAGGTAGGCGCGGATCGACACGCGCCGAGCATAGATCGCGCCGCGGGTCAGCCGGCCCGGAGCCCGGCGGTGATCATCGCGGCGGTGATGTCGACGACCTCGTCGCGTTCGACGCCGTCGGGTCGCATCAGCGCGACGCGCAGGCACGTCGAGACGAGCACGCCCATGGTCATGAAGACCACCGCCTCCATCCGCGCGGGCGCCAGGTCGGGCAGGTGGCGGCGCGGCAGCACCGAGGCCAGCTGGAAGAGGCGGGACTCGACCTCGGGGAGGATGTTGGCGTTGCTGCCGGCCGGCATCGCGTTGACCATCGCGAGGATCACCGCCCGGTGCCGCTCGAAGGCGTCGACCAGGGTGAGGACGATCTCGCGGACGCCGCCGTCGAGGTCGTGGTCGAGCGCCCGGACCACGCCGGCCATCAGGTCGGCCGAGATCGCCTCCACGGCCTCGTCGCGCAGCACCCCGAGGATCTCGGCCTTGTCGTTGAAGTAGCGGTAGAACGTCCCGCTGCTCACGTGCGCCTGCTCCACGATGGCGGTGGTGGTCAACCGCTCCGCTCCCGCGGTCGCGAGAAGGTGAAGGGTCGCGTCGAGCAGGTCGCGCCGCATCTGCACCGCCCGGGTCTGGGAGGGGCGGATCCGCTGCTTCTGAGCCACTCCTGGGCCTCCTGGCGTCGCTGCTCGGTCGGTCACAGAAGTGAATGGAAGGTGAGAGTATTTCACTTCTAGGCTCGCAGCATGGCAGCGATCCCCACCCGACGACAGCCCCCGACGAGCGTGCGGCACCTCGCGGAGGCCGAGGCACGCCACGGTGGCTTCGCGACGGCGTACGTCGACGGCATGTGGCGCGGCGACGACCTCGCCGACGCGTTCGTCGCCGACGTCGCGGTGCTCGGCCACGGCCGCGGGATGAGGCTGCTGCGCCAGGCCTGCCGCGAGGGCATCGACGCCGTCCCGGACGCCCCCGCCAGCCTGCGCGCACTCTTCGCCCAGCTCGACGAGGTGCCGGCGTGGGTCGACCTGGCCACGATCGACCGCGACAGCGCACACATCGGTCGCTACACGCGCCAGTCGGGCATCGTGCTCGGCGCCGCGTCGCTGGTCAGCGGCTACGCCAACGCTGCGGCGTCCCGACCGCTGGCGATGACGGGCCGCTACGTCGAGAGCGCCGGTGCACGCACGATCGAGGTCAGCTCGTGGCTCGTCGAGATCAGCCGCAGCGGCGGGCTCGAGCGCTGCTCCCCCGGCTTCGAGCTGACCGTGCGGGTCCGGGTCATCCACGCGCTCGTGCGCGCGGCGCTGCGCGACGACCCCGCGTGGGACCACCCGGCCTGGGGCGTGCCGATCTGCCAGTCCTACCTCGCCTACACGCTCGTGGAGTTCGCGCTGATCCCGCTGCGCGGGCTGCGCACCATCGGCGCGCCCTACCTCCCCCACGAGGAGGCCGCCGCCTACGCCCGCTGGCGCTACCTCGGGCACCTGCTCGGCATCGACGAGGCCCTCCTGCCCACTGACCGTGCCGAGCAGGAGCGGCTGGAGGAGATCTACCTGCTGACCCGGCCCCCCGTCGACGACTTCTGCCGCGACCTGGTCGCGAGCATCAACCGGGAGTTCCTGGTCGCCGAGATCGAGGAGCTCCTGCCGGCACGACCTGCCCGCCTGCGCCAGATCGCACCCCCGGTCGTGCACGCGCGCTCGAGCGGCTCTTCCTCGGCGACGACCTGGCCGACGAGCTCGGTATCCCGGCGGCGCCACGCACGCTGCGCCTCCTCGAGCGGACCGGTCCGGTGCTGGCCCGGCTCAACAGCGGCCTCGACCGGATCGGCCCCCTGCTGGGTCCCCGCGCCCGGGCCGGTGAGCGTTACCGGGTCAAGCAGGACGCCCGGCTGCGTGGCAGGTACGGCGTGCAGCACGACCTCGTCGACGTCTCGCCGGCCGGGGGGATGCCGCACCCGGCGCGGGGTGCGTGACCTCTAGTCGTGGTCGAGGCCCTGCTCGATCGCCCACCGGGTCAGCTCGACCCGGTTGTGCATCTGGAGCTTGCGCAGGGTGTTCTGCACGTGGTTCTGCACGGTGCGGTGGGAGAGGAAGAGGCGGTCGGCGATCTGCTTGTAGGACATGCCCTTGGCGACCATCTTGAGCACCTCGGTCTCACGCTCGGTCAGCTGCGGCCGGTCGACCCCGCCCGCCGACGGGTCGGACAACCGACGGAACTCCCCGAGCACCAGACCGGCCAGCCCCGGCGTGAAGACCGTGTCGCCGCGCGCCACCCGTCGTACGGCGTCGATGAGCTCGTCGCGCGACGCCGACTTGACCAGGTAGCCGGTCGCCCCCGCCTTCACCGCCTCCAGCACGTCGGTCTGCTCGCCCGACGCCGACAGGATCAGCACGCGGGCCGACGGGTCGTGGCGCAGCACCTCGGCGGTGACCTCGACGCCGTTGGGCGCCGGGATCTGCAGGTCGAGCACGACCACCTGGGGGCGGGCCGCGGGAAACCGCGCGACCGCCTCGGAGCCGTTGGCCGCCACCGCGACCACCTCGAACCCTGCTGCCTGCAGGTCGCGCTCGACCGCGTCGCGCCACATCGGGTGGTCGTCGACGACCATCACGCGGATCGGCTGCGGGTCGGTGTCCGAGTCCATGGCTGGACCCTAGACGACAGCCCTCGGTCGACCCCGCCCGTCGCCATGTCGCGAGTCATGGCACGCTTCCCGTCCCGGCGAGGGTCGTGTGCCGGAGAATGCGCTGGGCCGCACTCTGGCGCACACGACCCTGAGGAGGCGCGGGCCGACTGTCCCCTACGTCCGGGTCGTGTGCCTCACACAGCGCTCAGGCGCAGCGACAGGCACACGACCCGTCACACCCGACCCTCAGTCCAGCCGGAGGAACCGCCCCCGCCGGTGCAGCAGCGGCGCGTCCTCGTCACCGACCTTGATCTCGTCGACCCGGCAGGTGACCTCGACCGACCAGCCGACCTCACGCGACTCCACGAGGGTGCACCCGGCCCAGGCGGTGGCAGAGGCCAGGCGGGGGCCCCAGGAGGTCTGCTCGAAGTCGCCCATGCGGAACGGACCCCCGGGTGCCGGCGCGGTCCCGGCGAAGGCCTCCGCGAGGTCGCGGCCGGGCCAGGAGAGCAGCTGCACGACGCAGCGCTCCGTCTCGAGCAGCCGCTCGGCCAGGTCGGAGTCGGGGTCGAGCAGACCGAGCACGTGCGCGGGCTCGCCGTGCGCGAGCATCAGCGACGTGACGGTCAAGCCCTCGCGGTCCCTTCCCTCGCCCGCGGTCCACAGGCTCACGGCGCCACCGAGACGTCCGCGCAGCCGGCGCACCGGGTCGGGCTCGGCGTCGGCGAAGGGGTGCGTGCTGTGGATGGTCACGCCCCGAGCCTAGGGACCACCCCGCGACCGCAACCACCACGCGCCGGCGCACGGTGCAGCGGCTGGGCGGTGCTCGGGTCGTGTGCCACAGGCAGCGCCGGGCCGCGGCCCGGGACCCACGACCCTGCAGGTGATCGACGTGGCCTGTGGGTCGTGTGCCTGTGAACGCGCTGGAACGCCGCCTGCGGCACACGACTCCACGGCGGCACCACCGCGAAGCCGGGGACCGGGTCGGGCCCAGACCCCAGGACGGTGCGGAAGAGCGCCACGTGCTCGAGCCGCCCCGGGCACGAACGAGAGCAGCAGGTTGCCGCCCGGCTCCACGACGAGCGGTGTCACCGAGCCCCCCGAGGTACGACGAGCTCCCACTCGGTGCCGAACGAGCCGGTCGAGAGCTCGGCGGTCCCACCCAGGTCGGTCACGCGGCCGCAGATCGACTCACTCACCCCGAGCCGGCCCTCGGCGGCCGCGGCCTCGAGCCGGCCCGCCGGGATGCCGGGGCCCTCGTCGCGCACGGAGAGCTCGATCCGGTCGGGGAAGGCCTCGAGGAGCACCCACGCGGGAGCGGAGGGCCCGACGTGGACGGCCACGTTGTCGAGGCAGGCCGCCACGACCGCCACGACCTCGCGCACGACCGCCGCCGGCAGCTCCACGGCGGTTCCGGGGGTGGCGACGCTGACGTGGGGTCGCGCCCCCAGCTCCCCGAGCGCCGCCGCGAGGTCGGCGACGGCATCTGCCGCCTCAGCCGCCGAGGACGAGGACGCCGACACCGCGTCCTGCGAGCGGATCAGCGTGCGCAGGACCTGCTCCTGCTCGCCGGCCAACCGGCCCAGGTCGGCGGCCTCACCCCCGAGCTCGGCGCCTCGGCGCTGCACCAGCGCGAGGACCTGGAGGACGCCGTCGTGGACGGCCCGCGCCAGGCGGGCCCGCTCGGCGTCGGCGAGCGCCGCCCGCTGGGCCTCGTCACGCTCCTTCGCCATCAGCTGGAGCGACTCGCACATGAAGCCCACGATCGGCCCGGCGATGAGCAGCAGGAACGTGTTGCCGTAGTTGCCCTGGGTGACCTCGTCGCGGACCAGGAGGTCGGTGCCGGCGACCAGGACGGAGGCCAGCAGCCCGCCTCTCCAGTGGAAGCGGATCGCCCAGGCGAGCAGCGCGCACATCACCCAGAAGCCCGGGACCGTGGCGTTGAAGCTCTCGCCCTTGACGATCGGCGAAGCCACGAGCAGCGTCAGCGTCACGAACAGGTCGAGGCCCACGAACCACGGACGGCGTCGCGCCGGGTCGGCGTAGACGACGAGGGCGGTGCCGGTCCACAGCACCATGACCAGCACGCACAGCACCCCGGCCAGCGGTCGCTCGAAGTTGTCGGCGCGGTAGGCGTTGAGGCCGATCGCGTTGACCAGCAGGACGACGCGCAGGATGCCCAGCGCCCGGAAGAGCCGGTCCTCGACGTCGAGGGCCGGTCGCGACCAGAGCCGCAGCTGGGTCAGGACGCCTTCTTCGTCTGCTCGTCCCCATCGGAGGGCGTGATCGACTCGGCCTGTCCGGCCGCCAGTGCCTTGGCCTCCGCCTCGAGCCGCTTGGACTCCTCCTTCGCGCGCCCGGCGTACATGTCGACGTACTCCTGGCCGGAGAGGCGCATGATCTCGTACATGATCTCGTCGGTGATCGAGCGAAGGATGTAGCGGTCGTTCTCCATGCCGGCGTAGCGCGAGAAGTCGAGCGGCTTGCCGAAGCGCACGACAGGCCGCGTGAAGGTGCCGAAGGTCTTGCCCGGGGGCGCCACGACGTCGGTGCCGACGACCGCGACCGGGATGACCGGGACGCCGGTCTCCAGGGCCAGTCGGGCCACGCCGGTCTTGCCGCGGTAGAGCTTGCCGTCGTGGGAGCGGGTGCCCTCGGGGTAGATGCCGAAGAGGTCGCCCTCGCCCAGGATCCGCTTGGCCGAGGACAGCGCGCCCTCGGCGGCTGAGGCGCTGGTGCGGTCGATGGGCACCTGACCGGCCCCGGAGAAGAACTGCTTCTGGAACCAGCCCTTGATGCCGGGGGTCGTGAAGTACTCCGCCTTGGCCACGAACGTCACGCGCCGCGCCAGCGTCAGCGGCATGAAGAGCCAGTCGGCGTAGGAGAGGTGGTTGCTCGCCAGGATCGCCGCCCCCTCCTCGGGGACGTGCTGCGAGCCCTCGACCTGGGGACGGAAGACCACGCGCAGGAGGGGGCCCAGAGCCACCCACTTGAGGAACCAGTAGAACAACGAAGCGCCTTTCCCCATCGCCGACCCGTGAGTCGTCCTGACCTTTCGAACCTTAGTGCCTGAAGGCCCGCTCACCTACCACTGTGGTGGGGCACAATCGGCGCCATGACCCTGCACCCCCTCGCCTCGCCCCTGACCATCGAGGCGCGTCCGGAGCTGACGGGCGGGCGCCGCATCGGCGTCCTGCTCAGCCACGGCTTCACCGGCCAGCCCGCCTCCATGAAGCCCTGGGGCGAGCACCTCGGCTCCCTCGGCTACGGCGTTTCCGTGCCGCGCCTGCCGGGTCACGGCACCACGTGGCAGGAGCTCAACACGATGACCTGGGACGACTGGTACGGCGAGCTGACCCGGGCCTTCGACGCCCTCTGCCTCGAGCACGACGCGGTCGTCGTGGGCGGGCTCTCGATGGGCGGCGCGCTGGTCCTGCGGCTGGCCGCCGACCACGCCGACAGGATCTCCGGCGTCGTGGTGGTCAACCCGGCGGTCGCCAGCAAGCGGCTCGACGTCAAGCTCCTCCCGGTGCTCAAGCACCTGGTGCCGTCGTTCCCCGGCCTGGCCAACGACATCAAGAAGCCGGGCATGGACGAGCACGGCTACTCCCGCACCCCGCTCAAGGCCATCCACTCGCTCATGCGGGCGTGGCCGCCCCTGGTGGCCGACCTGCCCAAGGTGACCGCCCCGCTGCTCTACCTGCGCTCCACCGAGGACCACGTCGTCGACGAGGCGTCGCAGCCGTTGATCACCAGCAAGGTGTCCTCGCGCGACGTCACCGTGGTTCCGCTGACCGAGAGCTACCACGTCGCCACGCTCGACAACGACGCCCCACAGATCTTCGACCTGTCCGCCGCCTTCATCGCCCGCACCACCTCGGCGTAACCTCGAGACGTGCAGCGCGACAACGAGGACGACGCCTGGCGCGCGATCGTCGAGAACTTCGGCGAGCGCGCTGACCTCGACCCCGACCCCCAGCCCGAGACTCCGCCCGGGACGCAGCAGGAGTCCCGGCGCGAGCCCGACCCCGAGCCGCCCCCGGTGGCGCCGCGGGCGGCCTCGTCCTGGGACGAGGAGTACGTCGACTCCGACTGGAGCACCGACCGCTTCGTCCCGCCCCCGCCCCCGCCGGTGCCGAGCACCAGCAAGGATCGGATGGCCGCCTGGATCGGCATCTTCGGCTCCCCGGCCGTGCTGCTGGTCTGCCTGGTCCTCGCGATCGACCTGCCGCAGCTGGTCGCCTACGCCCTCGTGGCGGCCTTCGTCGGCGGCTTCCTCTACCTCGTCTTCCAGATGCCGCGCGGTCCGCGCGACCCCGACGACGACGGCGCCCGCATCTGAGCCTCGCAGTCTGGCCGGAAAGTGCGGGGCCCATTGGTCCGCGGTATGCGGTAAGGTCCGCGAAAACCTCCCCCCC
>NZ_JANNML010000172.1:0-15215 GCF_031397825.1 Nocardioides sp. | reverse complement strand
GGTCTATCCGGCCACGGAGGGACTCTCGTTCAAAGTCATACGCTCGATCATCGCGACGCATCTCGACGCCAAGTCGATGGAGACCTCGCTCGAGGTCGTCGAGGGCATGCAGTTCGACCGCGGCTACCTCTCGCCGTACTTCGTGACGGACCCCGAGCGCATGGAGGTCGTCCTCGAGAACGCCTACATCCTCGTGCACGAGAAGAAGATCTCGAGCATGAAGGACCTCCTCCCGCTCCTCGAGCAGGTGGCGAAGGCGAACCGCCCGCTCCTCATCGTGGCCGAGGACGTGGACGGCGAGGCCCTCGCGACGCTCGTCGTGAACAAGCTCCGCGGCACGCTCCACACCTGCGCCGTCAAGGCGCCGGGCTTCGGCGACCGCCGCAAGGCCATGCTGCAGGACATCGCGATCCTGACCGGCGGCCAGGTCATCTCGGAGGAGGTCGGCCTGAAGCTCGAGTCGACCGGCATCGAGCTGCTCGGCCAGGCCCGCAAGGTCGTCATCACCAAGGACGAGACCACCATCGTCGAGGGTGCTGGAGACGCCGACCAGATCGCCGGTCGGGTCAACCAGATCCGTGCCGAGATCGAGAAGTCGGACTCCGACTACGACCGCGAGAAGCTGCAGGAGCGCCTGGCCAAGCTGGCCGGCGGTGTTGCGGTCATCAAGGTCGGAGCGGCGACCGAGGTCGAGCTCAAGGAGCGCAAGCACCGCATCGAGGACGCCGTTCGCAACGCGAAGGCTGCCGTCGAGGAGGGCATCGTCGCCGGAGGTGGCGTCGCACTCGTGCAGGCCGCCGACGCCGCGTTCGCCAAGCTGGAGCTCGAGGGCGACGAGGCGACCGGTGCCAACATCGTGCGCTTCGCGACCGAGGCCCCGCTCAAGCAGATCGCCATCAACGCCGGCCTCGAGGGCGGCGTCGTGGCGGAGAAGGTGCGCAACCTGACGCCCGGACACGGCCTCAATGCCGCGACCGGCGAGTACGTCGACATGATCGCCGAAGGCATCATCGACCCGGCCAAGGTCACGCGCTCCGCGCTGCAGAACGCTGCCTCCATCGCGGCGCTGTTCCTCACCACCGAGGCCGTCGTGGCCGACAAGCCGGAGAAGGCGGCGCCCATGGGCGGCGACCCGACCGGTGGCATGGGCGGCATGGACTTCTGAGCACCACCGGACCGAGCTTGCTCGGGCCGAGCTGAAGTCCAGCTCACCAGCACCAGCACCACCCAGCAGGGCCTCCACTTCGGCGGGGGCCCTGCTGGCGTCAGCGGGGTCGGTGCCGTGTGTGAGGCTGGAGTCGTGGCCGAGGACGAGCAGGGAGCAGCGGAGCGCCGGGCGCGCTTCGAGGCGCTCGCGCCCCAGCTGGTCGAGCCGCTGCGGCGGTTCCTGGCGCGGCGCACGGACTCCGCCACGGCCGACGACGTGCTCGCCGAGACCCTCCTGGTCTGCTGGCGCCGGCTCGACGAGGTGCCGGAGGCGGCGCTGCCGTGGGCCTACGGCGTCGCGCGGCTGTGCCTGGCCAACGCCCAGCGTGGCGCGCGTCGTCAGGAGCGGCTGGCGGCGCGGGTCGCGGTCGTGGACCCACCGACGCGGAGCGTGCCGGGGCCGGACGCCGACCGGGGCGACCCACGGCTCGACGAGGCGCTCGCCGGCCTGACGGAGACCGAGGCCGAGCTGGTGCGGCTGTGGGCGTGGGAGCAGCTGACCCCCGGCGAGATCGCGGCCGTGCTCGACCTGACGCCCAACGCCGTGAGCATCCGGCTGCACCGGGCCCGCGCCAAGCTCCGCGACAGCCTGCGAAAGATCGACGGCGCAGCCGGACATGAAGGGTCGAGAGAGGGGAGGACGCCGTGACCGACGACGAGCTGCAGCAGCGACTGCAGGCGCACGACCCGGCTGCCTCCCTCCCGCCGGCCGACCCCGCATGGGTGGCCCGACTCCTGGAGGACACGATGAGTGCAGACCAGAGCACCCACACCGACACCGACCTGCCGGTGGAGACCCGCGAGAGCGGCACCCGCCACCGCAGCCCCCTCACCTGGCTCGTCGCAGCGGCAGCCGCCGTCCTCATCGGCGGGGTCGGCGTCTTCGGCCTCCTCAACAACGACCGCGAGTCCAGCCAGGTCCCCTCGGCCGGCCTGAGCGCCCCCGTCTCGGAGGCCCCGACCGTCACCGTGCTGGCCGCCGGTGCCCCGACGCAGGGACGCTGCATGGTGCCCAGCGCCGAGGTGCTCGCCAACGCCCAGGTCGCGTTCGCCGGCACCGTCGACGCCGTCAGCGCCGACGTGGTCAGCCTGACGCCCGACCGCTTCTACGCAGGCGAGGTCACCGACCAGGTCGAGGTCCGCTCGGAGCCCGCGATGATGCAGGCCCTCGTGGGGGCCGTCGACTTCCAGCCCGGCCAGCGCTACCTCGTCGCCGCCAGCGACGGCCAGGTCATGGTCTGCGGCTTCAGCGGTGCCTTCGCGCCCGCCCTCGAGTCGCTCTACGTCGCAGCCTTCCCCGGGTGAGTGTCGAGGGGGTCCTCCTGGCCGCCGGCGCCGGCAGCCGCATGGGTATGCCCAAGGCGCTGGTCCACGACGACGACGGAGGCTCCTGGCTCGCCCACGGTGTCGAGACCCTCGTCGACGGCGGCTGCGACCGGGTCACGGTGGTCCTCGGGGCCTCTGCCGACGAGGCGGTGCGCCTGCTCGACGGGCTCGGCGTCGACGTCGTGATCGCCTCCGACTGGGCCGAGGGCATGTCCGCCTCGCTGCGCGCCGGTCTCCGAGCCCTGCCCGATGACGGTGAGGTCGCCGTCGTCCTGCTCGTCGACCTGCCCGACGTCACCGCCGAGGTCGTACGACGCGTGGTCGCCGCCGCCACCGACCCCGCCGCCCTGCCCTGTGCGGCCCTGCGCCGTGCTGGCTTCGACGGCCGGCCGGGCCACCCCGTGCTGATCGGACGCGACCACTGGGCCGGCGTGCTGGCCGAGGCGAACGGCGACGAGGGCGCTCGCTCCTACCTGCGCGAGCGACCCGTCGACCTGGTGGAGTGCGGTGACCTCGCCACCGGCCACGACGTCGACGCCCGCTGAGCCCGGCGCCGTGCGTCTCCAGCCGCTCAACCGTGCCCGGGTCGCCTCGCTGGGCGATGCGGGGCGCGCCTGGGTCGACGCGCTGCCCCGCGTGCTCGACGAGCTCTGCGAGCAGTGGGGCCTGACCCTCGGACGGCCGGTGCCGGGCGGCAGCGGCTCCTACGTCGTGCGCGCTCTCACCGGCGACGGTGACGAGCGCGTCGTGAAGGTGGCGACCCCCGACGTGGACCTGACCGACCAGGCCCGCGTCCTCGGGGCCGCGAGTGGCGTCGGCTATGCGCTGCTCCACGCCCACGACCCGTCGCGCAACGCTCTCCTGCTGGAGTCGCTCGGCACCGCGCTCGAGCTCACCCCTCGGCCGCCTGAGCAGACGCTGGAGATCGTCGCCGACACGCTGGCAGAGGCCTGGTTGCTCCCGCCCGACACGGCACCCGACCCGGCGCCGGGCGACGACAAGGCCAGCCGGCTGCACCGGATGCTGGTGGACCTCGACGACCGGCTCGGCCACCCCTGCCCGCCGCGAGCCCGACACGTGGCCCTCGACTACGCCGCTCGCCGGGCTGCGGCGCACGACCCCGACACGTGCGTCGTCGTGCACGGAGACCCGCACCCCGCCAACATCCTGCGGGTGGTCGAGCCCCGCCCGGGCGCGACCTCGGGCCACGTCTTCGTCGACCCGGACGGCTTCCGTGCCGACCCGGCGTACGACCTGGGGGTGGCGGTGCGCGACTGGACCGGGCGCCTCGACGTCGCCGACCCGCGTGGCGTGATCGAGGGCTACTGCGCGCTGCTGGCCGGACGCACCGGCATCGACGAGCAGCGGATCTGGGAGTGGGGCTACCTCGAGCGGGTCACCACCGGGCTGTTCGTGACCAGCTTCGGCGGGGTCACCCTCGGGCGACGACTCCTCGACAGCGCCGACCTGCTGCTGGGGTGAGCCTCAGCGCACCCGGCGGACCCGGATCGGCCCCTTGGCGGTCGACGGGTCGACGACCTTGCCGCCCTGGGTGATCTCGACCTCGCCCGAGTCGACCAGCCGCCGGGCCGCGCGCCGGGCCGGCTCCATCAGGTCACGCCACGCCTCGGGATCAGGCTCCGAGCCAGCAGCCACTGCTCGCGCCGCCTCCGATGGACAGATCGTCGCCCCGGCGGCCCGTGCGGCCAGCAACGACAGGATCGTCTCCGACAGCTGCTCGTCGACGGGACGCACCTTGCGGCTGCGGCAGGCCGAGCCGCAGTACTTCACCTCGTCCCAGCTCCTGGCCCACTTCTTGCGCCACTCGATGCGGCGTCCGCACGAGGCGCAGGTCTTGTCGGGAGGCTGGGCGGGCATGCCACCAGTCTGCCGACCCGACCCACACGCCGACCCACACCCGGACCCACACCCGGACCCACACCCCGACCTAGGCTGACCGGCGTGCGCATCGACCTCACCACCGTCCTCGTCCACGACTACGACGAGGCGATCGCCTTCTTCACCACCGCTCTCGGCCTCGAGCTCACCGAGGACACCGCGCGACCCAGCGAGGACGCGCCGGACAAGCGCTGGGTCGTCGTACGTCCCCCGGCCGGCGGCGCCGGTCTCCTCCTCGCCCGCGCCGAGGGCGACGAGCAGGTGGCCGCGACCGGGCGGCAGGCCGGCGGCCGGGTCGGGCACTTCCTGCACGTCGACGACTTCGAGGCCCAGCACGCCCGCATGAGCGCCGCCGGGGTGGAGTTCCTCGAGGAGCCGCGTCACGAGGCTTACGGCACCGTCGTGGTCTTCCGTGACGTCGCCGGCAACACCTGGGACCTCCTCGGCCCCCCGAGCCACGCGGCCAGCCCGACCAGCAGCCCCAACCGGTGACCAACGCCACGGTCAGTACCGTGGACCGCATGGAGCCCACTTCGCCCGCCGACGTCACCGCGCGCCTGCAGGAGACCGGCTACCTCAGCGACGGCGACCTCGCGACCGTGGTCTTCCTCAGCCTCCGGATGCAGCGTCCCCTGCTCCTCGAGGGCGAGCCCGGCACCGGCAAGACCGCGCTGGCCGAGGCGATCGCCGAGAGCCTGGGCCTGCCGCTGGTGCGGCTCCAGTGCTACGAGGGGATCGATGCCACCCAGGCGCTCTACGACTGGGACTTCCCGCGCCAGATCCTGCACCTGCGCGCCCTCGAGGCAGCGGGGGGAGCGGACGTCGAGGAGGCGGAGAAGAGCCTGTACGACGAGCGGTTCCTGCTCGCACGCCCCGTGCTGGCCGCGCTGCAACAGGCCCCGGCGGTGCTGCTCGTCGACGAGGTCGACCGCGCCGACGACGAGTTCGAGGCGTTCCTGCTCGAGGTCCTCTCCACCTACCAGGTCTCGATCCCCGAGCTCGGCACCGTCAAGGCCGTGACCCCGCCGGTGGTCATCTTGACCTCCAACCGCACCCGCGAGCTCCACGACGCCCTCAAGCGGCGCTGCCTCTACCACTGGATCGACCACCCCGGCCTCGACCGTGAGGTCGAGATCCTGCGCTCGCGCGCGCCGGAGGTCTCCGAGACGCTGGCCCGCCAGGTCGCCACCATCGCCCAGCAGCTGCGCCAGCGCGGCGACCTCGAGAAGCCCCCGGGCGTCGCCGAGACCCTCGACTGGGCCCGCGCGCTGCAGCACCTCGGCGCGACCGAGGTCGACCTCGAGACCTCCGCGCGCACGCTCGGTGCGCTGGTGAAGTACCGCGAGGACACCGACCGCGTGAAGCAGGCGCTCGACCAGATGCTGCGCACGTGACCGACCTCCAGCAGTCGGTCGAGGGCGACGAGGACCACGCGAGGACCCCGGTGCGCGAGGTCGACGAGGTCCTCGCCGGCTTCGCCCGGGCGCTGCGCGCTGCCGGCCTGCCGGTGACCCAGGACCGCACCCAGGGCTTCCTCGACGCGGTCTCGGTCGTCGGGCTCGGCGACCAGCGCGCGACCTACAACGCCGGACGGGCGACGCTGTGCGCCTCGCCCGACGACCTGCGCCGCTACGACCAGGTCTTCGAGGCCTACTTCAACGCCCGCGACGGCCTGCCCCGCGCCACCCCGGCCCCACCGACCGTGCCGTCCTTCTCCGACCTCCCCTCCGACGAGGGCGAGGGGCAGGGTGACGGGGACGGGGAGACGGTCAAGGCGATGGCCAGCAACGCCGAGGTCCTGCGCCACCGCGACGTCGCCGGCATGTCGGCGGCCGAGAAGCACCGGCTCTCCGCGATGTTCGCGACGCTGCGCCCGCGCGCCCCCCTCCGTCGTACGGCGCGGCACCGGGCCTGGCACCGCGGCCAGGTCGACGCCTCCCGCACGCTGCGCGAGAGCCTGCGTCGCATGGGTGAGCCCTCGGCGATCGAGTGGCGTCGCCGCGCCGAGAAGCCGCGCCGCGTGGTGCTCCTGATCGACGTGAGCGGGTCGATGAACGGCTACGCCGACGCGCTGCTGCGCCTCGCGCACCGGATGTCGCAGGGTCCCGGCGTCGTGGAGACCTTCACCGTCGGCACCCGGCTGACCCACCTGACCCGCGCGCTGCACAGCCGCGACGCCGAGCGGGCGCTGGTCGCCGCCGGCGAGGCCGTGCCCGACTGGTCCGGCGGCACCCGCCTGGGCGAGACCCTCCAGGTCTTCCTCGACCGCTGGGGCCGGCGCGGCATGGCCCGCGGCGCGGTGGTCGTCGTGTTCAGCGACGGCTGGGAGCGCGGTGACTGCACGCTGCTCGGCGAGCAGATGCGTCGGCTGCACCGGGTCGCGCACCGCGTGGTGTGGGTCAACCCGCACCGTGGCAAGGCCGGCTACGAGCCGGTGCAGCAGGGCGTCGTGGCCGCGCTGCCGCACGTCGACGACTTCCTCGCCGGTCACTCGCTGGCGACGTTCGCAGACCTGGTGGAGGTGGTGGCACGTGCGTGACGTGCTCGAAGAGCTGATGACCCGCTGGCACGCCGGGGAGGAGATCGGGGTCGGCACCGTCGTGGCGACCTTCCGCTCCGCCCCCCGGCCGCCCGGAGCCTCGATGCTGGTGACCCAGGAGGGCGCGGCCGTCGGGTCGGTCTCCGGGGGCTGCGTCGAGGGCGCGGTCTATGAGCTGGCCGAGTCGGTCGTCGCGTCGGGCGCGCCGGTGCTGGAGCGCTACGGGGTCTCCGACGACGACGCGTTCGCCGTCGGGCTGACCTGCGGCGGCATCCTCGACGTCTACGTCGAGAAGGTCTCGCGTGACACCTTCCCCGAGCTCGGCGACCTCGCGGCCGACATCGTCGAGGGCCGCGCGGTCGCGCTGGCCACGGTGATCGAGCACCCCGACCCCACCTGGCTCGGCAAGCGCCTGGTCATCCGTCCCGAGCTGCACGACAACGAGGGCACCCTGGGCAGCACCCGCGCCGACGGCGCGGTCCACGACGACGCGATGGGGCTGCTCGCCAGCGGCACCAACGCCACGCTGACCTACGGCCCCGACGGCGAGCGCCGCGGCGAGGGCATGCGGGTCTTCGTCTGGGCCTTCGCCCCCAAGCCACGGATGCTGGTGTTCGGGGCGATCGACTTCGCCGCAGCCGTGGCCAAGGTCGGCGCGTTCCTCGGCTACCAGGTCACCGTCTGCGACGCCCGCCCCGTCTTCGCCACCCACAGCCGCTTCCCCGACGCCCACGAGGTCGTCGTCGACTGGCCGCACCGCTACCTCCTGGCCGAGCAGGAGGCCGGGCGCATCGACCAGCGCACGGTCGTCACCGTGCTGACCCACGACCCGAAGTTCGACGTACCCCTCCTCGAGGTCGCCCTCCGCCTCCCCGAGGTCGCCTACGTCGGCGCCATGGGCTCGCGGCGCACCCACGAGGACCGGGTCGCCCGGCTGCTCGAGGTCGGGGTGTCCCAGGAGGAGCTCGAGCGGCTCTCCAGCCCGATCGGCCTCGACCTCGGTGCCCGCACGCCCGAGGAGACCGCGATCAGCATCGCCGCCGAGATCATCGCCGGCCGGTGGGGCGGCACCGGCGAGCGGCTGGTCGCCACGGAGGGGCGCATCCACGGCGAGCTCGACCACCTGCCGTGAACCCCGCCGTACGACGGGCCCCGGCGTGGGCGGCGCTGCTCGTGGCGCTGCCCCTCGTCGCGTGCACCGCCGACCGCGAGCCCGGGACGGAGCCCGACGCCCGGACGGCGCCGGCGACCAGCCCCGGGCCCCCCGACGAGACCCCGGTCAGCCCGCCGTCGAGCACACCGGGCCAGCAGCCCGACGCCCTGCCCCCGGTGCCCGACGCGCGCTCCCTGCCGGCGCTGATGCGCGAGGACTTCCGGGCCAGCCGGATCCGCTACGGCCGCGTGGTCGAGGAGACCGCGTCCTACACCCGCTCCGAGGTCACCTACGACAGCGGCGGGGTCACGGTGTCGGGCATCCTCCTGCGACCGACGGGACCCGGCCCGTTCCCGGGGATCGTGCTCAACCACGGCTACGTCAACCCCGACGTCTACGTCACCGGCCAGGGCCTGGCCCGCGAGCAGGACTGGCTGGCCCGGGAGGGCTTCGCGGTGCTGCACACCGACTACCGCGGCCACGCCGGGTCCGACCCCGCCGGTCGCCTGGCGCGGGAGACCCGGCTGGGCTACACCCGCGACGCGATCAACGCCGTCCTCGCGCTCGAGCGCGAGCCCTGGGTCGACCCCGACCGGATGGCGATGCTCGGCCGCTCGATGGGCGGCGGGGTGACGATGAACGCGCTCGTCGTGAGACCCGACCTCGTCGAGGCCGCCGTCATCTACGCCTCGGTCTCCTCCAGCTACCTCGACAACCTGCGCCACTTCACGGTGCCGAGCCGGCCCGACGCCGTCGAGGCGCTCTACGACGAGCTCGGCACGCCCGCCGAGTCCCCGGAGGTCTACGCCGGGCTGTCGCCGCGCACCTACTTCGACCGGATCAGCGACCCCGTCCTGCTCCACCACGGCAACGCCGACGAGATCTGTCCCTTCCCCTGGGCGACCGAGACGCAGCGGCTCATGCAGCGTGCCGGCGTGGACAGCCGCCTCGAGGTCTACGACGGCGAGCTGCACGCGTTCATCCCGCAGTGGCAGCGCTCGATCGAGCGCACGGTGCGCTTCCTGCGCCGCCGGCTCGGCTGACGCCGGGACAGGTTCGGCGACGCACGTGAGCCCCATCACACCGGTGCTACGTTGAGGTGACCGACGATGCACGGAGGTTCGGGATGGCACGGGGCGACCTTCAGGAGCGCAAGCGCGCGACGATGCGTGCGTGGGCGAGCTTCGTCCAGAGTGGCGACGCGGCCGAGCCCGTCGTACGCCCCGAGATCCTGAACAGCTGGACCCGCTCCGACAAGGCCATCAAGCCGGACCTGTCGCAGGCGCCGCTGGCCGACGAGAGCGAGACGGCCTCGATCTGGAAGGACTCACCGCTCCAGCGCGCGGTCGAGGGCGTCGAGTCCGAGCTGCGGCGCACCGCCGAGGACGGCGACCTGGTCCTCGCCGTCACCGACTCCCAGACCCGCATCCTGTGGACCTACGGCGGTCGCGTCATGCGACGCAAGGCCGAGACCGTCAACTTCGTCGTCGGTGGTCGGTGGGACGAGCAGTCCGTCGGCACCAACGCGCTCGACCTGGCCAACCGCCAGGGCGAGCCGTCGATGGTCTTCAGCGCCGAGCACTACGCCTCCATCGTCCACAACTGGGTCTGCTGGGCCGCACCCGTGGTCGACCCCCACACCGGGCGCCAGCTCGGCGTCATCGACCTCTCCACGACCTGGGACCGCACCCACCCGATCGGGCTCGCGACCGCGCGCGTCATGGCGCGGCTGATCGAGACCGCCCTCCCGCGCTCGCAGCACCATCCCTCCGCGCTCGACGTGACCGACGACCCCGGCCTGGTCATGACCCTGCTCGGCACGGCCGAGGTCCGTTTCGACGGCCAACGCCTGCTGCTCAACCGGCGCCAGACCGAGATCCTCGCGCTGCTCGCGCTGCACCCGGAGGGGCTCTCCTTGGAGCAGCTGCACGCGCTGGTCTACGGAGACCAGGCGGTGACGTTCTCCACGCTCAAGGCCGAGGTCTCCCACCTGCGCTCCGCGCTCGGCGGGCAGCTCTCCTCGCGCCCCTACCGACTGATGATGCCGGTCGCCACCGACGTCGACCATGTCCTCACCCTGCTGCGCGGCGGGCACGTCGCGGCCGCTGTCGACGCCTACGGCGGCGACCTCCTCCCGGGCACCAACTCCCCGGCCCTCGGCGACCTGGCCGAATACGTCGCGGTCGCCCTCCGCGAGGCCCTGCTCGCCGATCCCGTCCCGGACGCCGTGGTCCGCTACAGCGAGCTGGCGCCCTACGACACGCAGGTCCTCGAGGTCTGCCTGGCCTCCCTGGCCGGCACCGCCCATCCGGCCGTCCCGCTGCTCAAGGGACGCCTCGCGGTCGCGACGCGCTAGGTCCGGTCAGGACCTACCTTCGACCAACCGGACGACCCTAGGTTGGGGTGACCCGCATCACAGGTCCACCCACTCTTGAGGGAGTCGTACATGACCCGGATCAACCTGACTGTCGACGGCGCGAAGGTCGCTGACGACGTCGAACCCCGGATGCTGCTCGTGCAGTACCTCCGCGAGAAGCTCGGCAAGACCGGCACCGTCATCGGTTGCGACACCAGCAACTGCGGCGCGTGCACGGTTCACCTCGACGGCACGAGCGTCAAGTCGTGCAACGTGCTGGCGGTCCAGGCCGACGGCGCCGAGGTCACCACCATCGAGGGGCTCGCCCAGGACGGCGAGCTCCACCAGGTCCAGGAGTCGTTCCGTGAGTGCCACGGCCTGCAGTGCGGGTTCTGCACCCCCGGGATGATCATGCAGAGCGTCGACCTGCTGAAGAACAACCCGAACCCCTCCGAGCAGGAGATCCGGGTCGGCCTCGAGGGCAACCTGTGCCGCTGCACGGGCTACCACAACATCGTCAAGTCGGTGCAGCACGCCGCTTCCCAGGGAGGTGCCCAGTGACCGCCGTCCAGGAGACCCCCACTGCGGAGATCGGCAAGGACCGCCGCCGCAAGGAGGACCAGCGGCTGATCACCGGTCGCACCCGCTGGACCGACAACATCACGCTGCCCGGCATGGTGCACCTCGCCATGGTCCGCAGCCCCTTCGCCCACGCGAAGATCACCAACATCGAGACCTCGGCCGCGCTGGCCTCGCCCAACGTGGTCCGGGTCATCACCGGCGCCGATGTCGCGGACGAGCAGGGCAGCCTGCCCAACGCCTGGCCCATCACTCCTGACCAGAAGGCGCCCGCCCACCCGCCGATCGCGGTCGACCGGGTCGTCTTCGCCGGCGAGATCGTCGCTGTCATCGTGGCCCGCTCGGCCGCCGAGGCCCGTGACGCCGCCGAGCTCGTCGACATCGACTACGAGGAGCTGCCCGCGGCCCTCGAGCTCAAGGCCGCCGCCGAGGCGACACCGGAGAACGGCGGTGCGCTCGCGCACCCCGAGCTCGGCACCAACAAGTCGGCGTTCTGGAAGTTCGACTCGGCCGAGGCCGGCACCGGCGGCAACGTCGACGAGGCGATCGCGAAGGCCCGCGAGGGCGGCGTCGTGCTCGAGCGCGAATACCGCCAGCAGCGACTCATCCCCGCCTTCATGGAGCCCCGCTCCACGGTGGTCGACCCCACCGGCGAGCAGATCACGATGTGGGCGGCGACGCAGATCCCGCACATCCTGAAGTTCCTGCTCGCGGCCGTGACCGGAGTCTCGGAGGCCAAGATCCGCGTGATCGCCCCTGACGTGGGCGGCGGCTTCGGCGGCAAGCTCCAGACGACGCCCGAGGAGTTCATCACCTTCCTCGTGGCCCGCAAGCTGGGGAAGCCGGTGAAGTACACCGAGACCCGCTCGGAGTCGCTGATGGCCGCCCACCACGGGCGCGACCAGTGGCAGAAGCTCACCATCGCGGCCGAGAAGGACGGCACCGTCACCGGCCTCAAGGTCGAGCTGCTCGCCGACCTCGGCTCGCACGTCTCGCTGATCGGCGGCGGCGTCCCGGTGCTGGGCGCGTTCATGTTCAACGCGATCTACAAGTTCCCGGCCTACCAGTTCAACTGCCAGACCGTCCTCACCAACAAGACCTGGACCGACGCCTACCGCGGCGCCGGCCGACCCGAGGCGACGTTCGGCATCGAGCGGATCATGGACGACCTCGCCGCCGAGCTCGGTGTCGACCCGTTCGAGCTGCGCGAGAAGAACTGGATCAAGCACGAGGAGTTCCCGTTCACCACGGTGGCCGGCCTCGAGTACGACTCCGGCAACTACGAGGCCGCGACCGCCAACGCCAAGGCGATGTTCGGCTACGACGAGCTGCGGGCCGAGCAGGCCCGTCGCCGCGAGTCGGGCGACAAGGTCCAGCTCGGCATCGGCATCTCGACGTTCACCGAGATGTGCGGACTGGCGCCCTCACGCGTGCTCGGCTCGCTCGACTACGGCGCCGGTGGCTGGGAGCACGCCAGCGTCCGGATGCTGCCGACCGGCAAGGTCGAGGTCCTCACCGGTGCCTCCGCCCACGGCCAGGGTCACGAGACGGCCTTCAGCCAGATCGTCGCCGACCGCCTGGGCGTGGCGTTCGAGGACGTCGAGGTCCTGCACGGTGACACCCAGGTCGCCCACAAGGGGCTCGACACCTACGGCTCGCGCTCGTTGGTCGTCGGTGGCGAGGCGATCGTCAAGGCCGCCGACAAGGTCATCGACAAGGCCAAGGTCATCGCCGCCCACCTGCTCGAGGCCTCCGAGGACGACGTCGAGTTCAGCGGCGGTCGCTTCACGGTCAAGGGCACCGACCAGGGCCTGGCGATGGCGGAGATCGCGCTCGCGACCTTCGCGGCGCACAACCTGCCCGACGGCGTCGAGCCCTCGCTCGACTCCGACGCGACCTTCGACCCGGTGAACTTCAACTACCCCCACGGCACGCACCTGTGCGCCATGGAGGTCGACACCGAGACCGGCCAGGTGACGATGCGCAAGTACGCCGCCTGCGACGACATCGGCAACATCATCAACCCGTTGATCGTGGAGGGGCAGCTGCACGGCGGCCTCGTCCAGGGCATCGCCCAGGCGCTGTGGGAGGAAGCGGTCTACGACGACGCCGGCACCCTGGTGACCGGGTCGTTCGTCGACTACCTGCTGCCGACCTCGGCGGACACGATCAGCTTCGACCTCGACCACACCACCTCGCCGGCGACGACCAACACGCTCGGCACCAAGGGAGTGGGAGAGGCCGGCACGATCGCCTCGACCCCGGCCGTCGTCAACGCCGTGGTGGACGCCCTGCGTCAGTTCGGCGTCCAGGACGTCCGGATGCCCTGCACCCCCGAGCGCGTCTGGAAGGCGATCAACGACGCCCGTGGTGGCGAGAAGGCCGAGACTGTCGGGGCCGCCGCACCGCACTTCGACGCCTCCACCGGCATGGAAGGCACCACCGACCGCACGACCGGAGGCCACGCATGATCCCCGCACAGTTCGACTACCTCGCGCCGACCACGGTCGAGGAGGCGCTCGCCGCCCTGGGCGAGCACGGTGACGACGCCAAGATCCTGGCCGGGGGACAAAGCCTGCTCCCCGTGCTGCGGATGCGGCTCAACGCCCCCGAGGTCGTCATCGACCTCGGCAAGATCGACAGTCTGCGGGGCATCCGCGACGACGGCGACGCGATCGTCATCGGTGCGATGACCCAGCACTCCGTCGTCGAGCACGACCCGCTGGTCGAGGAGCACGCCGAGCTGATCCACAAGGCCGTCGAGCACCTCGCCGACGTACAGATCCGGCACCGCGGCACCTTCGGTGGGGCGCTCGCCCACGCCGATCCCGCCGGTGACCTCGGTGCGCCGGCGCTGGCCCTGGGGGCACAGTTCGTGATCCAGGGTCCGGGCGGCACGCGCACGGTGGAGGCCGACGACTTCTTCGTCGACCTCTTCGAGACAGCGATCGGCGAGGACGAGATCCTCGTCGCCGTCCGGGTCCCGAAGCACACCGGCTGGGGCTCCTGCTACGAGAAGTTCGTGCGGGTCGCGCACCAGTGGCCGATCGTGGCCGTCGCCGCCACCGTCAAGGTGGAGAACGGCACGATCGCGGAGGCGCGCATCGGGCTCACCAACATGGGCAACACCGCGCTGCGGGCCCGTGCCTCGGAGCAGGCCCTGGTGGGGCAGCCGGCGACCGAGGAGGGCGTGGCTGCCGCGGCTGCGCTCGCCGCCGAGGGCACCAACCCGCCTTCGGACCTCAACGGCGAGTCCGCCTACCGCAAGCACCTCGCCACGGTGCTCGTCCGCCGGGCCGTCCTCAACGCCGCAGGAGCCTGACCTCGTGGACCTGACCCACCGCTTCACCGTTCCGACCGGCGTCGAGGAGACCTGGGCACACTTCCAGGACATCGCCTCGGTGGCGGAGTGTTTTCCCGGTGCCGTCGTCACCTCGGTGGAGGACGCCACCTTCCAGGGCTCCTGCAAGGTCAAGCTCGGTCCGATCGCCCTGGTCTACAACGGCTCGGGCACGTTCGTGGAGAAGGACGAGACGGCGCACAAGTTCGTCGTCGACGCCAAGGGCAAGGACAAGCGCGGCAACGGGACTGCCGGGGCCGTGGTGACCTGCACGATGGAGGACAACGCCGGCTCCACCGACGTGATGGTGGTGACCGACCTGGCCATCACCGGCAAGCCGGCGCAGTTCGGCCGGGGCGTCATGCAGGACGTCTCCGACAAGCTGCTCGGCCAGTTCGTCGCCTGTCTCGAGCAGCGACTCTCACCCGAGGCCGCTGCTCCGGAGCCTCCCGCTCCGGCACCGGCGGCCGACACCGCCAGCTCGGAGGGGGCGGCCTCGCTCGAGGGCTCCCTGGCCGGCAGGCACGCGGCCACCCCGACGCCGATCAGCTCGGCGCCGTCGGCACCGCGACCGGCCCCGGCTCAGGAGGACGACGCCCTCGACCTGGGGGCGGCGGTCCTGCCGATCCTGCTGAAGGGCTACTGGAAGCAGGGCGCGGTCGGGCTCCTGGTGCTCGCGATCATCATCAAGATGCTGCGACGCCGCTGACCCTCCTGGCCGAGTCGGGGGGGGGGGGGGGGGGGGGGGCCCAACCGCCCCCCCCCGCCCCCGCGGGCCCCCCCCCCCCCGGGGGGGGGGCCCAGCCGCCCCCCCCCC
>NZ_JANNML010000065.1:0-7610 GCF_031397825.1 Nocardioides sp. | reverse complement strand
ACGCTGCGAACTCCGGAGACACCGGCACTCCATCCTTGGCCATGCCCCAGGCTCGTCCAACCAGGGCCACACAGCCGATCAGGTGTCCGCGATGTCTTGAGACTTAATGTGTCCGCGATGTCCTGAGCCTTCACACAGCGGTGGGGCCTGCTCTCCGGCACACGACCCGGCAGAGCCGTCTACCCCCCCCATTAGAGATCGGTCACATCCGCACCCGATCGGGAACGAACGGGCGAGCCGGAGCGCTGAACCAGACATGACCACCACGCTGAAGCCCCGCCTGATCGACGAGCTCAACACGCTGCACGCCTCCTACGTCGCGGCGATCAACAGCGCCGTCGCCGACGACGACATGGCGACCGTCAACGAGCTCGCCGCCGCCTACGACCGGGAGGCCACCGAGATGGTCGCCGAGCGCGAGGGCAAGACCCACCTGCTGCCGCTCAAGCGCCGCGCGGCCTGAGCGAGTGGCGCAGGCCCGTCCTGGGTACTGCCCCCTGATGGACCCACGCACCCCTGACTCCTCCCGTGGACCGCTCGCCGGTCGCTACCGCCTCGACCGCGAGGTCGGCAGAGGAGGGATGGGCAGTGTCTGGCTCGCCCACGACGAGCGGCTCGGCCGCGAGGTCGCCGTCAAGCGCGTCGGCCACCTGCCCGGCGAGTCCCTGCCCCACCTGGCCCGCGCGATGCGCGAGGCCCGCTCGACCGCCGCGCTCAACCACCGCAATGTCGTCGCGGTCTACGACGCGGTGGAGGAGGGCGACCACCTCTGGCTGGTGATGGAGTACGTCCCCGGCCGCACCCTCTCGGAGATCACCGCCGCCGAGGGCCCCATGGACCCGTTGCGCGCAGCCCGGATCGGGGCCCAGGTCGCCGACGGCCTCGCCGCGGCACACGCAGCCGGGATGGTCCACCGCGACGTCAAGCCCGGCAACATCCTGGTCACCGACGACGACGTCGCCAAGATCAGCGACTTCGGCATCGCCCGCCACCTGGCCGACGACCAGCTCACCCAGACCGGCCTCATGGTCGGCACCCCGGCCTACTTCGCCCCGGAGCTCGCCCGCGGCGCCGACGCCTCACCCGCCTCCGACGTGTGGGCGCTCGGCGCCACGCTCTTCGCAGCCGTCGAGGGCCACGGGCCCTACCCCTCGCAGGGCAACGCGCTCGCCGTGCTCGCCGGTATCGCCAGCGAGCCGACCCCGCTGCCCGAGCGTGCCGGCCCGCTGCGCCAGCCGATCCGGCGGATGATGGACGCTGACGTCGCCGCCCGGTGGAGCATGGGCGACTGCGCGCACGCGCTGCACCAGGTCAACGACCGCCACGCCGGCGTCCCGGTCCCTGCGCCCACCCCCGAGCCGGCCCCCGACCAGACCGCGGCCTTCGCCACGCCTGTGCCCACCCCCGCGCCGACGCCGCCTGCCGATGACGACCCGCGCCGACGTCGTACGCCGCTCGTCCTCGCCGCCGTCCTCGTCCTGCTCCTCCTGGGCGGTGCGGCCTGGGCGATGACCGGCGACGACGAGACCGACCCGGTGGCCACCACCTCCGACACCCCGAGCTCGTCCGGCAACGGCAACGACAACGGCGGCACCGGGCAGGCGAGCGACAAGCCCAGCGCCGACCCGACGCCCGAGGAGACCCCCGAGCCGGACCCCACGCCGGAGGAGCCCGAGCCCACGCCGACCGAGGAGGAGCCCGCGCCGCCCGCCGCCGACGCAGGTGACCCTGCCGACTTCGTCGCGGGTTACTACTCCCTGCTGCCCGGCGACACCGGCACGGCGTGGGAGATGTTCACCGAGGGCTACCAGGCCGACCTCGGCGGCTTCGAGCAGTACGACGGGTTCTGGCGCACCATCGACGCGCTGGCCATCGAGGGGGTCGAGGAGGTCGATGACGTGACCGTCGACGCCACCATCACCTACACGACCGACGGCTCCGAGCAGACCGAGACCCGACGGATCTACCTCGAGCCCACCGACGGTGGCTTCCTGATCGCCGCCGACGAGGTCGTCTGACCTACGAGCCTGAACGACGACCCTGTGGAGGAACGGCGGCCACGTCGGGAGATCGGGGAAGAGTGGGGGCATGTTTCCCATCTGGTTCGACGGCGGCAACTTCAAGCTGTGCGTCTACGACCGCGAGGATCATCAAAGACCCCACGTGGCGGTGATGGCTGGTCGTCGCCGCCTCGCGACCGTGGCGGTCGAAACGGGCCAGGTCCTCGCGGGGAGCCTGAGCCAACAGCAGCACCGCACGATCAAGAGACTGCTGGCCGAGCACACCGGGGAGGCGTTGGCGGCCTTCGAAGCCGGACTGCGACACGAACCGGTCGTTAGACTGGACCGACGACCGCAGGAAGGTGATCACGCATGAGCCAGCCACGTGTTCGGCAGCACGCGACGGACCCTGCCCTGGTCGTCGTGACGAGTGTCCGCGTCCTGGGGCGCTACGTCCTCGAGCTCACCTTCGACACGGGGGAGGTCAGGGTCATCGACATGGAGCCCCTGCTGCGTGGCCCCGTCTTCGAGGCACTGACGGCCGACTACGGCAGCTTCTGTCAGGTGCACGCGGACCCGGACACCGGCACCATCGCGTGGCCCAACGGCGCCGACTGGGCACCCGACGAGCTCTACACGAAGTCGAAGGCGGCAGCGCCAGCCTGACGTCCACCAGATCCGTCACGATCATCGGGAACCCCGCGCCGCCCCCGACCCGTCGCAGCAGGTGAGGGAGTGACGAGGAGGAGCCGATGGACACCGACCCCGGAGCCGACGCCGAGTTCGACGACTACGTCGCCGCGCGCTGGCAGCGGCTCGTGCGCTCTGCCGTGCTGCTCGGTTGCAGCACCCACGAGGCCGAGGACGTCGTCCAGACCGCGCTGACCCGGTGCCTCATGAAGTGGTCCCGCGTACGCCGCGCCGACGACCGCGACGCCTACGTCTACCGCGTCCTCGTCAACACCCTCACCGACGCGCGGCGCCGGCACTGGCGCGGCGAGCGGCCCACCGAGCACCTGCCCGAGCTGGCGACCCCCGACGCGACCCGCGACGTCATCGTCCGCGACAGCGTCGACCGTGCCCTCGCCCGGCTCTCCTCCGACCAGCGCGCGGCGGTCGTGCTGCGCTACTACGCCCACCTGACCGAGGCCCAGATGGCCGGCGTCCTCGACGTTGCGCCGGGCACCGTCAAGAGCCGGCTCTCCCGTGCCCTCGCGGCCCTGGCTCTCGACCCCGATCTCGCCGACCACGAGGAGACGCTGTGAACGACCTGACCGAGATGCTCGAGCGCTCCGCCGCCGACGTGCCGGTCGGCCCGCCCCCGCTCGCCGCCATGCACCGCACGGCCCGCCGCCGGCGCTCGTACGCCGTCGGGCTGGCCGCCGCGGCCGCCGTCGTCGTCGCCACAGGGAGTGTGGCGCTGTGGCCGAGCGGCGACGTCGCGCCACGCGACCTCGCGCCGACCGCGTCCGACTCACCGTCCGAGCAGACGCGCGTCGAGGAGCCACCGACCGGCTTCCGCTGGGTCGGCATCGGTCAGGCAGTCGTCGCAGTGCCGGACGCGTGGGGGACCAACGAGATCCGCTGCGGCACCCCGACACGCGACACCGTCGTGGTCGACGTCGGCGTCATCGAGACCTGCGCGACCTCCTACCCGCGAGACACGACCAGCGTCTGGATCAGGTCGCGCGAGCCGGTCGACCAGGTCGGCAGCTGGTCCCCGATCGAGGTCGACGGGGAGCCGGCGCTTCGCTCGCCCGACGAGGGGAGCCAGAGCTCGGGGGAGGCGGCCGTCTACCGAGCGGCGGTCTACCTCCCCGAGCGTGACGTGGTCTTCGAGGCCACCTCCTCGGTCTCGGCCGAGGCGGTGAGCGAGGCGCTCGGGCGGATCACGATCGTCGACACCCTGGTCGCGGTCCCGGGCTTCTCCCCGGCCAACTACGGCGGCGGTGACCAGAGCAAGGCGGGGGAGCGCTACGTGCGAGCCCTGCTGGACGAAGGGCTGAGGGCGACGGTCGTCGTCCGGCCGACACCCCAGGCCGGCGTCGTGGGCTTCGTGCTCGACGCGTCACCAGCACCCGGCACCGTCGTCGAGCCCGGCTCGACCGTGAGGGTGACCGTCACCGGCTAGCGACCCGACACGACTCGCTCGGCCTCGTCGACGAGCCGAGCCCCCCACTCGATGGCCTTGGCGGCGTCGCTCAGGACAATCTGTCGTGATTGATACTGCGCCTTCGTCTTCAGCTTCAGCAGTCGCGCGAGCGTCGATGCGACAGCCGCGCCAGCAGGTCCAGCGGCCTTGAGCTCTGCGACGGCATCGGCGTGGTCGTCCCTCTTGCGCGTCATGCCGGTGAGACACAGGCAGATGGCGTCCTGGGAGTTGGTGCCGGAGAGGACTGCGTTGGAGGTCGCAGCATTGACGTGGTCCCACTCGAGGTTCAGACGCGCCGCTTCGAGGAACTCGCGCGCCTTCGCCAGGTGCGCGCGGGCGTCGTCCATCGCCGTCACGAAGGCTCGCCCCGCCGCATCAGGTCCCGCACGTCTTCTCCGGCCATCACGATGGCGTCGCGTCGCAGATCACGGACGATCCGATCGTCGTCCCTCATGGCCTGATCGAGCTCACCGATGCTGAGCTCGAGGATCTCGCACTCGTTGCCGGACCACGCGCGGACATGCGACACGAGCTGTTCCAGTTGAGCGAGCCAGTGGGGCCCATCGGCGTGTGCTTCACCTGCTGCGCTGCGGACGAGCAGCATGTCGAGGTCACTGTCGGTCGTTCCCTCTCCCCGAGCGGCGGAACCGAAGAGACATGCCGCGGCCGGCTGGATCTCCCAGGAGGTCATCTCGTCGCGGATTCGGTGCAGGAGCTCGCCCCACATGTCGATGAGCGAGAGGAGCCCGGGCGCGGCCACGTGCTCGCGGTTGAACCGATAGAGCTTTGACGGTGGTCGATCCTCACAGAGCACGACGCCAGCGACTGCGAGCTCTCGGAGGATGTCATTGGCGCGTCTCTGGCTGACCCGTCCGTCGGTCAGCTCGGCAATCCTCCGGCCGCTCAGGGGCTCGTGGGTGCGGGCGAGCACCGTCAGCACCGGCCCGTGGGCGTTGGGCATGATGGAGGCGAGTGGGTGGGACAGGTCCATGACAGCAGCTCCTCACGAGCAACTTAGTGCTCAATTGAGCATGATATCGCTCGATGCTCGGTGATCGCCCCACCGCGGCTCAGGTCAGCATTGCGCTCGCCACCGACACCGGCTGACCCTCACACCGCGAACGCGACCGCCAGCAGCACCGAGACCACGACCAGCACCACCGAGACGACCAGCCCGAGCGTGAAGCGCGGCAGCGGCTCGCGCAGTCGCATCGCCCGCTCGATCCGCGCCCACCGCACGAACGCCAGCGCGGTCATCAGCCCACCGAAGAGCGCCAGCACCACGACGAGGACCCCGCGCAGCGGGTCGCTCTCGGGGAAGCCCAGGGAGTGCAGCGCCACCGCGCCGGCCAGCATGGCGAGCGTCGTACGCACCCAGGCGAGGAAGGTGCGCTCGTTGGCGAGCGTGTAGCGCGGGTCCGGCTCGTCGCCCTGGCCGTAGACGTGGGGGAGTCCACCGTGGTCCATGGCTCCATCGTGGCCCACGCGGTCCACCTAGGCTCCGACGCATGGCATCTGTCTTCGACACGACGACCGCGGTGACCTCGCTCGGCGAGGGGCGCTACGACGCCGAGCTCGACCCCGGGTGGGTGGTCGGGGGCGGCGTCAACGGTGGCTACCTGCTCGCCGTCGTCGGCAACGCGCTGCGGGCGGAGATGCCCGACAAGCCCGACCCGCTGTCCCTCAGCGCCTACTACCTGTCCGCCTCGGTGCCGGGCCCTGCCGAGGTCCAGGTGGACGTACGCCGCTCCGGCGGCAGCGTGGCGGTCGCGTCGGCCGAGCTGAGCCAAGGGGGAGAGGCGCGCATCGCCGCCCTGGCGACGTACGGCGACCTGGGTCGCAGCGCCGACGACGTCCGGACCACCGCGGTGCCCTTCGACCTGCCGCCGCTGGAGCAGTGCGTGCCCAACACGATGGCACCGGAGGAGGTGCGCAGGATCGCGCCCCTGATGGAGCGCTTCGACATGCGCTTCCACCCCGAGCACGTCGGCTGGGCGCTCGGTGCGCCCACGGGCGTGGCCGAGATGGCCGCGTGGTTCCGCCTCGGGGACGGCCGCGAGCCCGACCCGATCTCGCTGTTGCTCGTCGTCGACGCCCTCCCGCCGGTCACCTTCAACACCCAGGGCATGGGGTGGGCACCGACGCTGGAGCTCACCGCCCACGTGCGCGCCAGGCCCGCCCCCGGCTGGCTGCGCGTGCGCCACGTCAGCCGCAACGTCGCCGGCGGGATGTTCGAGGAGGACTGCGAGGTCTGGGACTCGACCGACCGTCTGGTCGCCCAGAGCCGTCAGCTGGCGCGCTTGCCGCGCTGATCGACCGAGTCGTCGTCGCGCGTCGCGCCACCCTGGAGCAGCCACCAGGCTGCGCCTCGTCGCGTGCGGTCGTCCTGGTGCTCGCTCAGCCGCTCGAGCTCCGGCGAGGCGTGCATGCCGAGCGCGAAGAGCGCGGCGTGCTGCTCCGAGCGGCGCCCCGCCGGCAGACGGGCGGCGATCGAGGCCCCGGTCTCGTGGTCGAGCGGTCGGTCGTGGAGGCCCACGTTGACCATGACCCGGGCCGCGTGGCGCTCGGGCATGGCGCCCACCCTGCGCGCGCGGGGACCTGTCGGCGGCGTGGGGCAGGGCAGCCGCATGAGCATCGCCCACGCGCGCGCGGCGATGAACTCGTCACCATGGTGCGTCAGCGCGAGGACCTGGTCGGCGGTCGCCGGACCGTAGGGGCTCGCCGCCAGCAGCAGCGCCGCGTGGTGCCGGCGCGCCTTGTGCGTGTGGACCAGCGCCTCGCGCACCAGGCGGTGCAGCATCATGTCGGTCTCGATGGGGTGGTGCGTCGGGGTGGCATCCTGGATCGCCGTCGCCACCTCCGAGGCGAGCGCAGCGGCCCTGCGCGACGCGATCAGCTCGCGCGTCGACCGGGCGCGCACGACGAGCGCCGTGGCGACGGGGTCACGCAGACGACTCTCGACCGACTCCCATGACGTGCGGGGGAGATGGACGGCGAGGTCGAGGGTGTCGAGCCCACCGTCGAGGTCGACCCCACGGGCCAGCTGTCGCTCGAGCTGTCGCTCGAGCTCGGGCATCGCTTCGACGTCGATGTGTCCGCGCGCCACCTTGGTCGCCGCCACGGACGTGGCCGCGCGCCGCAGGCTCCTGGACGGTGACGACAGCAGGCGGAGCACCAGGTCGCTGGCGGCCCTGTCGGTCACCTCGCCGAGCAGGTTGAGCACGGGCGCCACGACCTGGGCGTCGGGGTCCATCACGAAGTTGCCCAGGGCCCGCGAGACGTGGCGCTGTGACGAGGGGTGACGCAGGAAGTCGACCGCGGCCTCGAAGCGCCGCACGTGGTCGATGCCGGCACTGGTCGCGAGCTCGCGGATCAGGGCTGAGGCGAGCTGATTCCAGTCGTCCTGGCGCAGGAAGACCTGGTCGTAGTACCAAAGGGCACGGCTCGCAGCGAGCCAC
>NZ_JANNML010000054.1:0-7668 GCF_031397825.1 Nocardioides sp. | reverse complement strand
CACTGCGTCCACGACGACGCGGGCAGCGACTTCGCGCCCGAGCTCGCCACCGACCACGTGACCGACCACGTCCGCAAGGGCCGCGGCGAGGCGGCCTGCTCCGCCTTCGAGGGCGTCACCGACGCAGGCCAACGGCTCGTCGACCTGCTCCGGTCGAAGGACGTGACCGAGGTCGACGTCGTGGGCCTGGCCACCGACCACTGCGTGCGCGCGACTGCCCTCGACGCCCGGCGCCACGGGCTCGGCGCCCGCCTCCTGGCCGGCCTGCACGCCGGGGTGGCACCGGGGACGACATCGGCCGCGCTGGCCGAGATGCGCGCGGCCGGGGTCGAGGTGGTGGAGCCGTGACATCGCACCCCTGCTTCGCCGTCGCGGTCGACCTGGCCGTCTTCACCGTCCGCGCCGACGCGCTCTGCGTGCTGCTCGTCGAGCGGGGAGAGCAGCCGTACGCCGGAACCTGGGCGCTGCCGGGCGGCTTCGTCCACCCCGACGAGGACGCGGAGAGCGCTGCGTGGCGCGAGCTCCACGAGGAGACCTCGGTCGAACGCTTCGCCGGCCATCTCGAGCAGCTGCGCACCTACTCCGCCCCCGACCGCGACCCACGGACCCGCGTGGTCTCGGTCGCTCACGTGGCGTTCGCGCCCGACCTGCCCGAGCCCACGGCCGGCTCCGAGGCGGCCGTCGCCCGGTGGTGGGCCGTCTCCGCGCTGCCCGGTCTCGCATTCGACCACGCGACGATCCTGGGCGACGCCCTCGAGCGGGTGCGGGCCAAGCTGGAGTACACGACGCTCGCGCTCGACTTCGTCCGCGAGCCGTTCACCCTCCCCGAGCTCCGAGCCGTCTACACGGCCGTCTGGGGTCGACCGCCGGACCTCGGCAACTTCCGCCGTAAGGTGCTGGGGACCGCCGGGTTCGTCGTACCGACCGGCGAGAGCGGGCCTGCCTCCGAGTCCGGCGGCCGCAAGGCGCTGCTCTACCGACGCGGTGACGCCACCGCCATCCAGCCGCCGATGCTGCGGCCGACTGTCTGAGGCCCCACGCCCCAGCCACCTCCCATGGCGACACGCCACCCCCCTCGGGGTGCAGGCCGTGGGGAGTGGCGGTTCGTCTGCATACCGTGATGGAGCGGCCCGCAGCAGGAAACGCCGGCGAACGACGATGCCGGCGCGGACCGGCCTGCTCGGGCTGCCTGCGTCGTGGAGGTCGACCTTGCCTCGGCCGACCTCACCCCGCGGGGCGAGAGAAGCGACGCTGTCGGTGCCGTAGGTCAAGATGGGGAGGTGTCGACGCCCACCTCCGCCCTCGAGCGGTTCAGCGAGCCGACGCGCACGTGGTTCGGTGCGGCGTTCGCCGAGCCGACGCCGGCGCAGGCGGGGGCCTGGGAGGCGATCGGGGCCGGCCGGCACGCCCTGGTCGTGGCGCCCACGGGCTCGGGCAAGACGCTCAGCGCCTTCCTCTGGTCGATCGACCGGCTGCTCACGACCACCGTGCCCGACGACAAGACCAAGCGCTGCCGGGTCCTCTACGTCTCCCCCCTGAAGGCGCTCGCGGTCGACGTCGAGCGCAACCTGCGGGCGCCGCTGACCGGCATCCGCCACACCGCCGACCGGCTCGGCACGCCCGTGCCCGAGCTGCGGGTCGGGCTGCGCAGCGGCGATACCAGCGCCGGTGACCGGCGCAAGCTCGTGACCCAGCCGCCCGACATCATGATCACGACCCCCGAGTCGCTGTTCCTGATGCTGACCAGCCAGGCCCGCGAGGCGCTGCGCGGGGTCGAGACGGTGATCATCGACGAGGTGCACGCCGTGGCCGGCACCAAGCGCGGCGCCCACCTCGCGCTGTCCCTGGAGCGGCTCGACGAGCTCCTCGACAAGCCGGCCCAGCGGGTCGGCCTCTCGGCCACCGTGCGCCCCCTCGAGGAGGTCGCCCGCTTCCTCGGCGGCCAGGCGCCGGTGGAGATCGTCGCGCCGCCGGCCACCAAGGAGTGGGACCTCCGCGTCGTCGTGCCCGTCGAGGACATGACCGCCCCCGGCGGCTTCGACGACAGCGCCGACGCCGACGAGGACCAGGCCCGCAACACCAGCATCTGGCCCCACGTGGAGGAGAGCGTGGTCGACCTCATCGCCGAGCACCGCTCGACGATCGTCTTCGCCAACTCCCGGCGCCTGGCCGAGC
The DNA here is from genome assembly GCF_031397825.1 of Nocardioides sp. Lineage (GTDB taxonomy): Bacteria > Actinomycetota > Actinomycetes > Propionibacteriales > Nocardioidaceae > Nocardioides. Next base: position 5,493 of record NZ_JANNML010000054.1, on the reverse strand, counting down.
GCCTCACCGCCCGGCTCAACGAGATCGCCACCGAGCGTGCCGACCCCGAGTCGGGCAGCGACGAAGCCCCGGGCGAGGGGCGCACGCCGGCGCGCCGCAAGCTCCCCGCCCAGGTGATGGCCCAGGTGATGGCCCAGGCCGGCATGGCCGGCAGCTCGGCCGACGACCCGGGCACGACGGTCATCGCCAAGGCCCACCACGGCTCGGTCTCCAAGGAGCAGCGCGCGCTCATCGAGGACGACCTCAAGCGCGGCCGGCTGCCCGCGGTGGTCGCCACGAGCAGTCTCGAGCTCGGCATCGACATGGGCGCCGTCGACCTCGTCATCCAGATCGAGTCACCGCCGTCGGTGGCCAGTGCGCTCCAGCGGGTCGGTCGAGCCGGCCACCAGGTCGGCGAGACCAGCCGCGGGGTGCTCTTCCCCAAGCACCGGGGCGACCTCGCCCAGACCGCGGTCGCGGTCCAGCGCATGCGCACCGGCGGCATCGAGTCGTTGAGGGTCCCGAGCAACCCGCTCGACGTCCTCGCCCAGCAGGTCGTGGCCGCCACCGCCCTCGACGCCTGGGACGTCGAGGAGCTCTACACGCTCGTGCGCCGCAGCGCGCCGTTCGGCAACCTGCCCCGCTCGGCCTTCGACGCCACCCTCGACCTGCTCAGCGGGCGCTACCCCTCCGACGAGTTTGCCGAGCTGCGCCCCCGCATCGTCTGGGACCGCACCACCGGCAGCATCACCGGGCGCCCGGGAGCCCAACGGCTGGCGGTGACCAGCGGCGGGACGATCCCCGACCGCGGCCTCTTCGGGGTCTTCCTCGTGGGTGCGGAAGGACCCGGCAAGCGGGTCGGAGAGCTCGACGAGGAGATGGTCTACGAGTCGCGCGTGGGCGACATCTTCGCCCTCGGCGCGACGAGCTGGCGCATCGAGGACATCACCCACGACCGGGTCCTGGTGACGCCGGCCCCAGGCATCCCCGGACGCTTGCCCTTCTGGAAGGGCGACACCCTCGGCCGACCGGCGGAGCTGGGCGCGGCGATCGGCGCCTACACCCGCGAGCTCGGTGCGATGCCGCGTCCCGCGGCCGTCGCCCGGGCCGAGGTCGACGGGCTGGATGCCTGGGCCGCCGGCAACCTGGTCTCCTACCTGCACGAGCAGCTCGAGGCGACCAACGTCCTGCCCAGCGACACCACCATCCTGGTCGAGCGCTTCCGCGACGAGCTCGGCGACTGGCGCCTGGTCGTCCACTCCCCCTACGGTGTGCCGGTCCACGCGCCGTGGGCGCTGGCCATCAACGCCCGGCTGCGCGAGCGGCACGGCGTGGACGGGCAGGCGGTCGCCTCCGACGACGGCATCGTGATCCGCATCCCCGACACCGACGCGGATCCGCCGGGCGGTGACGTGATCGTCTTCGAGGCCGACGAGATCGAGGACCTGGTCACCCAGGAGGTCGGCGGCTCGGCGCTCTTCGCCGCCCGCTTCCGCGAGTGCGCCGCCCGCGCCCTCCTCCTGCCGCGCCGCGATCCCGGGCGCCGCTCCCCGCTGTGGCAGCAGCGCCAGCGCTCCGCGGCGCTGCTCGAGGTCGCCGTGAAGTATCCCTCGTTCCCGATCGTCCTCGAGGCGGTGCGCGAGTGCCTCCAGGACGTCTACGACCTCCCGGCCCTGCTCGCGCTGATGCGCTCGGTCGACCGGCGCGAGGTGCAGGTCGTCGACGTGGCGACGCACAGCCCGTCGCCCTACGCGCGCAGCCTGCTCTTCGGCTACGTCGCGCAGTTCGTCTACGAGGGCGACTCCCCCATCGCCGAGCGTCGTGCCGCAGCCCTGTCGCTCGACCAGGGGCTCCTCGCCGAGCTGCTCGGCCGCGCCGAGCTGCGCGAGCTGCTCGACCCCGACGTGCTGGCCGAGGTCGAGGCCGAGCTCCAGCGTCTGGCGCCGGACCGCCGGGCCCGCGACGCCGAGGGCCTGGTCGACCTGGTGCGCCTGATCGGCCCGCTCTCGACCGCCGAGGTCCACGACCGCAGCGTCGACGGTGCCGACCTCGAGGGTTGGCTGACCGCCCTCGTCGAGGCCCGTCGCCTGGTCGAGGTGCGCCTCGGCGGGGAGCCCCGCTGGGCCGTGGTCGAGGACGTCGCCCGCCTGCGGGACGGGCTCGGCGTGCCCGTCCCGCCGGGCACGCCCGACGCGTTCGCCGAGCCCGTCGAGGACCCCCTGGCCGACCTGGTCTCCCGCTTCGCCCGCTCCCACGGGCCGTTCACCACCGGTCAGGTCGCGGAGCGGCTGGGACTCGGTGCCGCCGTCGTACGCCACACGCTGCAGCGGCTGGCCGCGCAGGGCCGGGTGCTCGAGGGCGAGTTCCGCCCCGCCGGATCGGGCTCGGAGTGGTGCGATGCCGAGGTGCTGCGCAAGCTGCGGCGTCGGTCTCTCGCGCGGCTGCGCAAGGAGGTCGAGCCCGTCGAGCCCGAGGCCCTGGCTCGGTTCCTCGGCGCCTGGCAGCACGTCAGCGGCTCCGGCAAGCCGGGCCGCGGGCTGCGCGGCATCGACGGCGTGCTGAGCGCGATCGACCAGCTGGCCGGCTGCCCGGTCCCGGCGAGCGCGCTGGAGCCGTTGGTGCTGGGCTCCCGGGTCCGCGACTACTCTCCCGCCTTCCTCGACGAGCTCACCGCGTCCGGCGAGGTCCTCTGGGCCGGTCACTCCGCCCTGCCCGGCTCCGACGGCTGGGTGTCGCTGCACCTCGCCGACTCCGCCCACCTGACGCTGCCCGACCCGGCCCCCTGCGAGCATGCCGAGCTGCACGACCGGGTCCTCGAGGCGCTGGCGCCGGGAGGAGCGTGGTTCTTCCGCCAGCTCTCCGACGCGGTCGGCTCCACCCATGACGCCAAGCTCTCGGCGGCTCTCTGGGAGCTCGTGTGGGCCGGTCGCATCAGCAACGACACGCTGGTCCCCCTGCGCGCTCTCACCCGGTCGGGCACCGCCAGCCACCGCAGCAAGCGTCCGCCGCCGCGCTCGGGCCGCGCCGGACGACCGGTCCGCACCGGCCCGCCCGAGACCGCCGGCCGCTGGGCGCTGCTCCCGGCGATCGACACCGACCCCACCCGACGCGCGCACGCTGCCGCCGAGCGGCTGCTCGACCGGCACGGCGTCGTGATCCGCGGGGCCGTCATGAGCGAGCGGGTCCCCGGTGGGTTCGCGGCCGTCTACAAGGTCCTCTCGGCCTTCGAGGACTCCGGGCGCTGTCGCCGTGGCTACTTCGTCGAGGGCCTCGGCGCCGCCCAGTTCGGCACCGCCGGCGCCATCGACCGGCTGCGCACCTTCTCGGTCAGCACCGGCACCCACGAGGACGGCGTCAAGCCCACCGCCGTGGCCCTCGCCGCGACCGACCCGGCCAACCCCTACGGCGCCGCCCTCGCCTGGGCGCCGTCCACCGGAGCAGCCGACGGCGACAAGGCCGGCCACCGCCCGGGCCGGAAGGCCGGCGCCATCGTGGTGCTGGTCGACGGGGCCCTCGCCCTCTACGTCGAGCGCGGCGGGCGCACCCTGCTCACCTGGACCGACGACGTCGACCTGCTCACGCCAGCCGCGGCGGCGCTGGCCGAGGCCGTCGGCCGCGGGTCGCTGGGGCGGCTCACGGTGGAGAAGGCCGACGGAACCGCCCTGCTCGGCAGCGGCTCCACCCCGCTGCGCGAGGCCCTGCACGCCGCCGGCTTCGTCGCGACGCCTCGCGGGCTGAGGTTGCGCGGTGCCTGAGGGCGACACCGTCTTCCGTGCCGCCCGGCTGCTCGACCGCGCGCTCCAGGGCTCCGTCCTCACCCGCACCGACCTCCGGGTCCCGCAGCACGCCACCGCCGACCTCAGCGGGGGGCTGGTCGTCGGCACCGTCTCGCGCGGCAAGCACCTGCTGACCCGCATCACCCGCGACGACGAGGCCTGGACGCTGCACACCCACCTCAAGATGGAAGGTGCCTGGCGGGTCTTCACCGCCGGCCAACGCTGGAAGCGACCGGCCCACCAGGCGCGGGTCGTGCTCGAGGCCGGCACGACGAGCGCCGTGGGCTTCTCGCTCGGCATCGTCGAGCTGATCGCCACCGCCGACGAGCCCGACGTCGTCGGTCACCTCGGTCCCGACCTGCTCGGCCCCGACTGGGACGAGGCGGAGGCCCTGCGCCGGCTGGGGGCCGACCCCGAGCACCCGATCGGCGAGGCCCCGCTCGACCAGCGCATCCTCGCCGGGGCTGGGATGCAAGGGAATTCAGTCTCAGGGAGCGTCCGAAGCATCGGGGAAGCGCTCCTCGATCAGCGGAATCTCGCAGGAATCGGCAACATGTGGATGGCCGAGACGCTGTTCCTCACGGGCGTGAACCCGGCCACCAAGGTCCCCGACGTGCCCGACCTGAGCAAGATCGTCCGCATGGCCTACCGCTTGCTGCAGGCCAACAAGGAGCGTGCGGTCCAGGCGACGACGGGCAGCACACGACGTGGCGAGGAGCGCTACGTCTACGGGCGCCGGGGCAAGGCGTGTCGTCGCTGCGGGACTCGCATCCAGTCCGACCAGCTCGGGCCACTGGGGCGCGAGCGGGTGACCTTCTGGTGCCCGAGATGCCAGGCGTAGATGATCACCCTCGAAGACTTGCTCGTGCCGCATCGATCAGGCGAGTAGCCAACTCCCGCACGACCTGCTCGTCGACCCCCAGCTTCTCGTTGCCAGCAGCATTGACGGGGCCAGTGATCCCCCACGTCCGAAGACGCAGGGGCTGGCGGGCCATCCGATGCGAGTGATGCTTCACCCGATGCGGTCGGGGCTCACCTGCTCGTTACCCATCGCCACCTGGCCGATGCTCGCGCGGCTGTCGATGTCAGCCCTGGATCACGTCGCATCACGGTGCTTCTCCCTCGTCTGAACCGAGGACCGCCCTCGACTTGAGCCGTAGTCGAGGGCGGTACACGACGGTTCCCCCCGTGTGCGGACCACTGCTGCACGCTTTCGGTCGTCCTTGTCATCGCTGAACTCATGCAGGTGGTGAGCACAGCGCAGCGGAAGGGCGCGTCATAGGAACATCAGCCTTGGCCGCTGTCTCCGCCCCCGCCGCGCCATCGTGGAGTTCGTGAGCTGGGTTGACTGACGTCGGCCGCCTTCTTCATCGCGCGAGGCGAGATCCAGAGATGACGTCGAGGCGCTAGGGACGTAGGACTCTGGCTCGATCGAGCCGATGGGCGTTGAGTGGGGTGTACGGCGGCGCCTGAAGGGGGAATCTCAGGCGAGTAGCCCTGGGACCCAGGTCGTCGGCTACGCGCAGGCGGCCTGGGGAGTACCCGAAGACGGGCAACCTTGCCGCCGTCTAGCGTCGTGTCCGCGGAGGCGCGGTCGTGTGTCAGCGCTCGTCGAAAGTTCGGCCGGTTCTGCTCTTTGAAAGTTAGGCCACTTCGGTGTTGGTCATTGTGCCGTGTTCTCGGCTCTGGCCGATGGCAGCGTGTCGATGCCGCTGTCCTTGAGCCGGTAGGAGCTGCC
>NZ_JANNML010000044.1:0-12865 GCF_031397825.1 Nocardioides sp. | reverse complement strand
CGAGGTCGGGCTGCCCACCGTGTGCGCGGAGACCTGTGTCGGCCGGCTGCGCTACATCGGGCTCGTGCTCTACGACGCCGACAAGGTCCTCGAGGCCGCGTCGACGGAGGACGAGCACGGTCTCTACGAGGCACAGCGCGACGTCTTCCTCGACCCCCACGACCCCGAGGTCGTGCGGGAGGCGGAGAAGGCCGGCATCGCCCGTGACTGGATCGACGCCGCCCAGCGCTCCCCCATCCACGCCCTGATCAACACCTTCAGGGTCGCGCTGCCCCTGCACCCGGAGTACCGCACGATGCCGATGGTCTGGTACATCCCGCCGCTCTCGCCAGTCGTCGACGTCGTCCAGGAGACGGGCGAGGACGCCGAGGACAAGGGCAACCTCTTCGCTGCGATCGACGCGCTGCGGATCCCGGTGGAGTACCTCGCCGAGCTCTTCACCGCCGGCGACGTCGCCCCGGTCGACGCCGTGCTCAAGAAGCTCGCCGCGATGCGCTGCTACATGCGCGACATCACCATGGGCCGCGAGGCCGACGCCTCGATCCCGGCCGCGGTCGGGATGAGCGAGGAGGAGATGTACGACATGTACCGCCTGCTCGCCATCGCCAAGTACGACGAGCGCTACGTCATCCCCTCGGCCCACACCGAGCAGGCTCACTCCCTCGAGGAGCTCGGGACCGAGTGCTCGGTCTCCGCCTACGGTGGCGGCCAGCAGGACCTCTTCGGGGAGGGCTCGGGCGCCCCCACCCCGATCGCGGTCGAGAACTTCCAGATGCTGCAGAGCCGCCAGACCTCCGACTCCCTGGCAGCGCCCGAGGACAAGAGCGGCAGGATCAACCTCCTCAACTGGGACGGCCGGGGCTCGCCGCCCGGGCTCTTCCCACCGAAGGGGGACCCGTCGTGAGCCTCCTCCGCCCGCGGTCCTCGACCCTGGCCCCGCAGCAGCTGACCATCGCGTGGCAGTCGGTCTCGCTGCTGCTCGACTACCCCGACGACGACCTGGTCGAGCGCCTGGGCATCATCCGCGAGGCCGTCCACCAGCTGCCGGCAGCGGTCGGCGACCCCATCCGTGCCTTCGCAGACCACCTGGAGAGGGCATCCCTGCCCGACCTGCAGGCCGAGTACGTCGCCACCTTCGACGACCGGCGTCGCTGCAACCTGTTCCTCACCTACTTCGCGCACGGCGACACCCGCAAGCGCGGGATGGCCCTGCTGCGCTTCAAGCAGACCTACCTCAGCGCCGGCTTCGACCTCGACGACGACTCCTCCCGGGGCGCCGAGCTGCCGGACCACCTCTGTGTCGTCCTCGAGTTCGCCGCCACGGTCGACCACGACCTCGGGCGCGGGCTGATGCTCGACCACCGTGCCGGGCTGGAGCTGCTGCGCCTGTCCCTGGCACAGATGGCGTCACCGTGGGCGGGTCTGCTCGACGCCGTGGCCGCGACGCTTCCCCCGCTGCGCGGCGACGAGCGCGACGCCGTACGCCGCCTGGCCGCCGAGGGCCCACCCGAGGAGGAGGTCGGCCTGGCGCCGTTCGCCGCGCCCCAGTTCAGTCCAGGGGCAGCCGCCCAGCACGTCGCCCTGCCCATGCCCTCCTTCCCGGGAGCGCGCCGATGAACAGCTTCCTCTTCGTGGTCGTCCCCTACGTGTGCCTGACGACCTTCGTGGTCGGTCACCTGTGGCGCTACCGCTACGACAAGTTCGGCTGGACCACGCGCTCCTCCCAGCTCTACGAGAACCGGCTGCTGCGACTGGGCAGCCCGCTGTTCCACTTCGGCATCATCGGCGTCTTCTTCGGCCACGTGATCGGGCTCGGGATCCCCACGTCCTGGACCGAGGCCGTCGGTGTCTCCGAGGGGCTCTACCACTTCTTCGCCGTCTCCATCGGCGCCCTCGCCGGCGCCGCGACCGTCATCGGCATGGCGATCCTGATCTACCGTCGCCGCACGGTCGGCCCGGTGTTCTCGGTGACGACCCGGATGGACAAGGTGATGTACCTCTTCCTCGCCACCGTCATCCTCCTGGGGCTCTTCAACACCGTCGCCGCCAACATCTTCGGCGACTACGACTACCGCGAGGGCGTCTCCGTCTGGTTCCGCGGCCTGTTCCGCTTCGACCTGCACCCCGAGCTCATGGGCGAGGCCCCGCTCGGCTTCCAGCTCCACGGGCTGGTGGCCTTCGCGCTGTTCGCCCTGTGGCCCTTCACCCGGCTCGTCCACGTCTTCAGCGCACCCCTGGGCTACCTCACCCGGCCCTACATCGTCTACCGCAGCCGTGACGAGGGCCTGGGCAGCCACCGCCCCCGGCGGGGCTGGGACCGGGTCGGCTGATGTGTGACTACTGCGGGTGCCGCGGCGTCCAACCCATCGGTGAGCTCATGGACGAGCACGACGCCCTGGGCGTCCAGGCCCACCACGTGCGGGCCGCCCTGGGCGCCGGGGACCACGCCGCGGCGCGCACGCTGCTGCACGCCCTGGTCGAGCACCTCGACCGCCACGTCGACCGCGAGGAGGACGGCATCTTCCGGGCGCTCCGGGCCTCCGGTGACTTCGTCGACGAGGTCGCCGGCCTGGAGGGCGAGCACCGTGACCTGGTGGCCGCGGTGGCCGTGGTCGACGGCCTGGCCCTGGAGGCCTCCTCCTTCGTCGCCACGGTCACCGCCCTGCTGGACGACCTGGACGTGCACATCGAGCGCGAGGAGCTGGGCATCTTCCCGGTCTCGGTCGTCACGCTCGGGGTGAGCGGATGGGCCATCGTCGACGAGGCCCACGACCGGTCGCCGAGCTTCCTCCACGACGAGAGCGTCGCGCAGCCGACCGGCCTGAGCCGGACCTGAGACCCGACACCCAGAACAGAGGAACCATGCAGAAGACCTCGTTGACCGCCCTCGTCCGTCACCACCTGGAGACGGCGCGCAGCGCCTCGAGCGGCCGGAGCGCCCTCACGGTCTACGGAGGGCACGAGCACGTGCTGCGACAGACCCTGATCGCGCTCCGCGCCGGCAGCCTGCTGGACGAGCACGAGAACCCGGGAGAGGCGACGGTGCAGGTGCTCCACGGGCGGGTCACCCTGGTGTCCGGGGACGTGCGCTGGAACGGGTCTCCGGGCGACCTGCTGTTCGTCCCGGATGCGCGGCACTCACTCGAGGCGGTCGAGGACTCCGCGGTGCTCCTGACGGTCGGCAAGTCGCCCGGCTGAGGCGGCGACGTCGCCTAGCCTGGCCCGATGAGCGGACGGCTGCACTCCTGGCACGTCGAGGAGCGCGAGCTCGCCCGCCAGGAGCAGCGCCGAGGGCGACGACACGCCTACGAGCGGCTCGACCCGCGTCGTACGGCGCTGGTGGTGATCGACCTGGTCGACTTCTTCGTCGAGGAGAACGACTACTGCCGCGGCATCGTGCCCCAGGTCAACACGCTGGCCGGCGCGTTGCGGTCAGCGGGTGGCACGGTCGCGTGGGTGCTGCCGAGCACGCGGCTGCGGGTCTCCGAGGAGTTCTACGGTGCCGAGGTCGCCCGTCTCTACGACGCCTCCGGCGGCGAGGGCGCGATGGCCGACCGGCTCTCGTCCTCCCTGGAGGCCGAGCCGGACGACCTGTGGGTGGAGAAGACCGCGACGAGCGCGTTCTTCCCCGGCCACAGCCCCCTGCCGGGGCTGCTCGAGGAGCGTCACGTCGACACGGTGCTGGTCACCGGGACGATCACCAACGTCTGCGTCGAGTCCTCGGTGCGCGACGCCAGCACGCTGGGCTTCCGGGTGGTGCTGGTCGCCGACGGGTGCGCGGCAGTGCGCGACCAGGACCACAACGCGACCCTGCACACGGTCTACCGCTCGTTCGGCGACGTGCGGCCGACCGAAGACCTGCTCGCCCTGATCGAGTCAGGAGCGGTCGCGGAGGGTCTCAGTCGGCCTTGACGGCCAGCACCGGGCAGTGGGCGTCGAGGAGGACGCGCTGCGCGTTGGAGCCGAGGATCAGCTTGCCCACCGGGGTGCGGCGGCGCAGGCCGATGACGATCAGCTCGGCCGAGTTGGCCTCGGCGATGCTGATCAGGTCCTCGGCCGGCTCGAAGCCGCGCACCAGCTGACGGATCTCGAAGGCGACGCCGGCCGCCTCGACCTTGGCACGGACCTTGTCCATGTCGGCGTCGAGCTGGGCCGAGGCCACCGAGTCGAAGCCGGCACCCCCGCGGTGCGAGTTGACGACCACCAGGTCCGAGCCTCGCAGCTGGGCCTCGGCGATCGCCTGGGCGAGAGCTGCGTCACCCTCGGGCTTGGGCACATAACCGACCACGACTTTTCCCATGTCAGGAACCTAGCCCACCATCGCGCGTGGCGGGAGCCTGTGGAGGGCCGCGGCGTGGACGCATCCGATCCGGCACGCTGCCGGTGTGGCCGAAGGACTGCACCCGCCTGTCAGCGCACCGGTGCACCGCGCCCTGCGTCGCGCGGTGCTCGACCACGCCTCCCACGAGCACCGGCGGGTCTTCGCGCCCCTGCTCCACGTCGGCGTCCCGGGCGGCGAGGTGGCGGTGCTGGGCCTGAGCGGCGGCGAGTCCACCGACCACGGGCTGCGCTGCGACCTCGTCGCCGCTCTCCTACGACGGGCCCTCCGCCCCGGGCAGCCTCCGCTGGTGTGGCTCACCCGCTCCGGCGGGTTGGACGTCGAGGACGTCGACCTGGCCTGGTTGGCGGCCGCCCGCGCGGCCTGCGCGGAGGCGGGCCTGCCCCTGACGATGGTCGTCGTCACCCGTCAGGGCTGGCGCGACCCGCGCAGCGGCGTGACCCGCACGTGGCAGCGGCTGCGGGAGCGCTGAGCGCCGACCGAACCCACCGGGCCGCCTACCAGGTGTGGACGGGCTCGTTGGTGTGCATCCGCTCGGCGTACTCCAGGAGCACGGCGCGCAGGGCGTCGTAGCGATCGGCCTCGGGGCGCTGGTGCATCTGGCGGGTGAACCACTCGGCGCCGTTGCGACCGGTCAGGCAGCGCTGCTCGATGATGCCGAGCATCCGGTCGATCTCCTCGGCGGTGGCGCCCCACGACTCGAGGCCCTCCTGGGCCAGCGGCAGCAGCCGGCGCAGCACCAGCTCGGTGGCCTGGACCTGACCGACGCCGGGCCAGTAGATCTGCGCATCGATGCCCTGCTGGGCCGCGACGTGGAAGTTCTCCTCGGCGGCGCTGAAGGACATCTGCGACCACAACGGCCGCTCGCTCTCGGCGAGGGCGCGCACCAGGCCGAAGTAGAACGCGGCGTTGGCGATGGTGTCGGCGACCGTGGGACCGGCCGCGAGCACGCGGTTCTCGACCCGCAGGTGCGGGACGCTGGCGTTGACGTCGTAGACCGGCCTGTTCCAGCGGTAGATGGTGCCGTTGTGCAGGCGCAGCTCCGACAGCCTCGGCGTGCCGCCGCCCTCGAGGACCTCGAGCGGGTCCTCCTGGTCGGTGATGGGCAGCAGCGCCGGGAAGTAGCGCACGTTCTCCTCGAAGAGGTCGAAGACCGTGGTGATCCAGCGCTCGCCGAACCACACGCGCGGGCGGACGCCTTGGGCCTTGAGCTCCTCGCTGCGGGTGTCGGTGGCCTGCTCGAAGAGCGGGATCCGGGTCTCGCGCCACAGCTCCTTGCCGAGGAGGTAGGGCGAGTTGGCCCCGACCGCGAGCTGGATGGACGAGATCGCCTGCGAGGCGTTCCAGTAGGCGGCGAACTGGTCGGGCGAGGTCTGCACGTGGAGCTGGGTGCTGGTGCAGGCCGCCTCGGGCACGATCGAGTCGGCCGTGGTCTGGAGACGCTCCTGTCCGGCGATGGTGATCGTGATGTCCTCACCGCGCGCGTCGAGGATCTGCTCGCTGAGCAACCGGTAGCGCGGGTTGCCGCTGATCGAGTCGAGCCCCATGTGGCCGTCGGCCAGGGTGGGCAGGATGCCGATCATGACCAGGTGCGCACCGACCTCGGTGCACTTGGTCTGGGCGTCGTTGAGACTGCGCCGCAGCGTGTCCTCGAAGGTCGTGAGCCCGCCTTCACGCAGGCGCGCGGGCGGCACGTTGATCTCGATGTTGAACTGGCCGAGCTCGGTCTGGAAGTCGGGGTCGGCGATCGCCTCGAGCGCCTCCGCGTTGCGCAGCGCCGGGTCGCCGAGCTCGTCGACGAGGTTGAGCTCCACCTCGAGGCCGGTCATCGGGTCGTCGGTGTCGAACGCGGCCTCGCGCAGCATCCTCGCGAAGACGTCGAGGTTGCGACGCACCTTCTCGCGGTGACGCGTGCGGTCGGCCCGGGTGAACTCCTGTGCGTCGACCTCTTCTCCCATGTCCGGAGCCTAGACCCAGCCGGGCTCAGGCGGCCTCGCCCAGACCCAGCCGCCAGTCCAGACGGACCACGTCGGCCCAGGTCGAGGGCGGCACCGCGGCCAGGAGCATCTCGGCGAGGGTGGTGGCCAGGCTGTAGTCCGGCTCGGCTGCGAGGGCCACGTCCAGCGCGCACCAGGCCAGCGCGCCGTGCCCGGCCTGCCAGGCCGACCACGCCAGCAGGGTCGCCACGGGGGCGGCCAGCCCCGACGGCGTACGACGCAGCAGGTCGCTCCACCACGCGACGTGCTCGCCGGCGGTGTCGGCCGTGATCGTCAGCCAGGCGGCGTCACGGACCCGCAGCAGCACCAGGCCGCGCAGCAGCCGCGCCACGTCGTCGACCTCCGGCGCGCTCCCCCGCGCCACGAGGTGCTCGACCAGCAGCTCGGTCCACTCCCCTTCCTGCAGGATCACCTCGACCTCGGGCGGGTCGTCACGTCCCCAGCGCACGGGTCGTCGCTCGAGCGCCGCCGCCACCTCGTCGACCCGCGCGGGCACCGGGGCGAGCGTGCGGGCCAGCTCGCCCCGGTCGGCCAGCGTGACCCGGCCGCACAGCACGGCCTGGGCGACGAACGGGTGCGCGCTGACGTCGTAGGGCACGCCGAGCTCGGCGGCCAGCCGGTCGCCGCCGAGCAGCGGGTACCAGCGCCGGCCGTCGGCGCGGAGCGCCTCGAGCACGGCGATGCCGGCGTCACGGAAGCCGTCGCGCAGGCCACGCCAGACCCGACCGGCCATGGCCTCGTCCTCGGAGTAGAGCACCAGGACGACCCGGCGCACGCCGTTGCGCACAGCCGGGTCGACGAGGCAGTCGACGAGCTCCGGCACGTCGTCCCTGCGCTCGGGCAGGTCCACGCGGGCGTGGAAGGGGTGGGTGGCACCGAAGGTCAGCATCGCGACGGAGTCGGTGGGCGTGAAGCCGAGCGTCACCGGCACCATGGCCAGCAGGTCGTCGGGGCAGCGGGCGGTCATCGGGGTCAGGTCGTGAGGTCTCATGGACCACCCGTCCCCCCGACGACCCGGCTCCACCCCTGGCACTTCGCGGCCTGTGGATGGCCGCGGGTACGTTGCGTTGGTGCGCGCCCAGGCCTCGGTCCTCCACCTGGACCTCGACGCCTTCTTCGCGGCCGTCGAGCAACGCGACAAGCCCTCCCTGCGCGGCAAGCCCGTCGTCGTCGGCGGGGTCGGCGGGCGGGGCGTGGTGGCGACCGCGTCCTACGAGGCCCGCCGTTACGGCGTGCGCTCGGCGATGTCGACGCGCGAGGCGCGCTCGCGGTGCCCGCACGCGGCCTTCCTGGGCGGCCGCTTCCCGGCCTACCGCGAGGCCAGCGCCGCGGTCATGGGCTTGCTGCGCTCGGTCTCCCCGCTGGTGGAGCCGCTCTCCCTCGACGAGGCCTTCGTCGACCTCGCCCAGGCCGACCTGCCCGACCTCGAGCTCGCGACCGTGAGTGCCTTCGCCGAGGAGCTGCGCCAGCGGGTCCACGAGGTGACGCACGGGCTGACCGCCTCGGTGGGGCTCGGCACGTCGAAGTTCATCGCCAAGGTGGCCAGCGAGCTCGACAAGCCCGACGGGCTGACCGTCGTGCCGCCCGGCACCGAGCAGGACCTGCTGCGCCCGATGGCCGTCAGCGTCATCCCCGGCGTCGGCCCGGCCACCGACGAGCGGCTGCGCCGGGTCGGCATCCGCACCGTCGCCGACCTCGAGGCGGTGGACCTCGCCGAGCTGGTGCGCCTGGTCGGCAAGGCGCAGGGCTCCGGCCTGTGGCACCTGGCCCGTGCCCTCGACGACCGCCCGGTCGTCTCCGAGCGGGAGGCCAAGTCGGTGAGCGTCGAGGGCACCTACGAGACTGACCTGACCGACCGCCGGCTCATGGAGGGGCTGCTGACCCGGCAGGCCGGGGAGGTCGCGACCCGGCTGCGCAAGCACGGGCTGTCGGGCCGCACGGTGACGATCAAGGTCCGCATGCACGACTTCACGACGGTGAGCCGCTCCAGCACGCTGGGCTCCCCCACCGACGCGACCGCGACGATCGCGCGGCTGGCCCGCGCCCTGCTCGCCGACCTGGACACCTCCGGGGGCGTCCGGCTGCTCGGGGTGGGCGTCTCGGGTCTGGCCGACTGGATCCAGGACGACCTCTTCGGCGAGTCCGACCCCGAGGCGTCGGCCGACGACGACGTGCCGGTGGTCGAGGCGCCCACGTCTCGTCGTACGACGTGGGCGCCGGGGTCGGACGTCGTGCACGCGGAGATGGGCCGCGGCTGGGGGTGGGGCTCGGGGCGCGGGGTGGTCACCGTGCGGTTCGAGACCGCGCAGACCCCGCCGGGGCCGGTGCGGTCCTACGCCATCGACGACCCGGAGCTGGAGCCGTGGCGGCTGCCGGTCCCCGAGGACGACGCGCCCCTCGGCTGAAAACTCGCTCGCGGGGCGGCCCGCGGCAGCCCTAGCCTGCGGTCATGGACCTGCGACCGCTCGACATCCACGACGACGACCTGATGAGCGCCGTCTTCCGCGTCGTCGACCGCGGCACCTCCCTGGGGCGCGAGGAGATGCCGCGGGCCACCGAGCAGGAGTGGGTCGGGGGGGTGCGCGCCCCCGACAGCGGTGAGCGCGCCGTGCACCTCGGCGCCTTCGTCGACGGGGAGGTCGTCGGCGTGGCCACGGCCTACCTCTTCCTCCTCGACAACACCGACAAGGCCTGGTTCGAGGTCGTCGTCGATCCCGACCACCGTCGTTCCGGCATCGGCAGCGCGCTGGTGGCGCGACTGACCGAGGTCGCGACGGCCGACGGCCGCACGCAGCTCACGGGCGGCACCAAGATCCCCTTCGACCGCGTCGAGGACCATCCCTACCGTGCCTTCGCGGAGCACCACGGCTTCGCCCGCTCCAACGTCGAGGTCGTGCGTCACCTCGACCTGCCGGTGCCCGAGGCGAGCCTGAGCGCGTGGGCGGACCAGGCGGCCGCGGCCGCGGCGGACTACCGCATCGAGACCCACGTCGGCTCCTTCCCCGACGAGCACGCGGAGTCGCTGTGCGTGCTGCTCGGCCAGCTCGCCGTCGACGCCCCGACCGGCGACGTCGTCTACGAGGAGGAGGTGATGACCCCCGAGCGGCTCGCCGAGCGCTACGAGATGAGCGCCGCGATGGGGCGCGAGACCTTCGAGACGATCGCGCTGAGCCCGGACGGCGTGGTCGCCGCGCAGTCCACGCTGCAGGTGCCGCTCGACCCCGAGGGCCGCGACGTCTGGCAGTGGGGCACCTTCGTGCACCGCGAGCACCGGGGCCACCGGCTCGGGCTCGCCGTCAAGACCGCCAACCTGCGCGCCGTCCAGGAGCAGCGCCCCCACGTCGCCCGCGTGACGACCCAGAACGGCGAGACCAACGACTTCATGATCTCGATCAACGAGCTGATCGGCTTCCGGCCCGTCGAGGCGTCGATGGAGTTCCTCAGGCGCGTGTGAACCGCACCGTCTCCCCCGGCCGCACCTGCGCGCACTGCCACAGGTCGGCCTCCTCGACCACCGCCAGCACCGGGTAGCCGCCCGTCGGCGGGTGGTCGGCCAGGAACACCACGGGCTGCCCGTCCGGCGGCACCTGCACGGCGCCCAGCACCATCCCCTCGCTGGGCAGCTCGTCGTGACGCACCCGCTCCAGCGGCGGCCCCTGCAGACGCAGGCCGATCCGGTTGCTCGCGCTCCCCACCTCGTACGTCGATCCGCACAAGGTGGTCAGGGCGTGGGGCGCGAACCAGTCGGCCCTCGGCCCGGGATGCACCCGCAGCGCACCGGCGCGGGGCGGCCGTGGGGTGTCGTGCGGGGCCGGTCGACCGAGCACCGGACCGACGGGCAGCCGCGTGCCGGGCTCCACGCGGGGTGGGCCGACCCACGCGAGGGTGTCGGTGGCGCGGGAGCCCAGCACCGGGGCGACCGCGATGCCCCCGCCGACCGCGAGATAGCTGCGGACCCCGCTGCTCGTCGTACCGATGCTGAGGCGGGAGCCGGCGGCCAGCCACTCGGGCCGGGCGTGGCCACGAGGGGCGCCGTCGACGTCGACGGGGCACACCGCGCCGGTGACCGCGACCCACGCCCCGGCATCGGTCGTGACGACCAGGCCACCGAGGGTCACCTCGAGCACGGCCGCGTCCGCGGCGTTGCCCACGAGCCGGTTGGCGAGGGCGGCGGCCGGCCGGTCGAGGGCGCCGGCCCGCGGGACGCCGAGGTGGGCCAGGCCGGGGCGACCGAGGTCCTGCACGGTGGTCAGCGCGCCGGAGGCGAGGACGCGCAGGCTCATGCGCGCACGAACCGCACGCGGGTGCCCGGCGCGAGCAGGGCGGGTCGCTCGCGTTCGGCGTCCCAGAGCACCGCGTCGGTGCGACCCAGCAGGCGCCACCCGCCGGGCGAGGCCGTCGGGTAGACACCGCACCAGGGACCGGCGAGCGCCACGGCACCGGCGGGCACCGCGGCGCGCGGTGAGTCCAGCCGCGGCACGGCCAGCTCCTCGGGCAGCCCGGCCAGGTAGGCGAAGCCCGGCGCGAAGCCGCAGAAGGCGGCCGTGAAGGCGGTGCCGGTGTGCCGGGCGACCACCCCCTCGACGTCGGTGCCCCACCGGTCGGCGACGAGGGCGAGGTCGACGCCGTCGTAGACCACGGGCACCTCGACGACGGGGCCGGGGTCGGCCTCCGGGGCGTCGACCGGACTCTGCGGTGACCAGTGCGCCAACCGCGCCCGCAGGTCGTCGGCAGCCTCGGCCGTCAGGCCGTCGAGCAGCACGGTGCGCGCCGCCGGCACCACGTCGGCCGCAGCGATCCCGACGGTGCGCGCCCAGGTCGCCAGGGCGAGGGCCTCGGACGCGTCGGCGACGTCGGCCAGCAGGGCGCGGGGGCCGACGGGACGCAGGTGCACGGGGCCAGTCTGCCCGGTAGCGTCGACCGCGCCCACCAGGGCGAAATAGGGTGAGGGCCTCTTGGTGGTATGAGCATCAAGAGGCCCTCGGCTTGACCGGAAACGGTGACGCCCGGCCGATCATGACGCGCTCTCCGCCCCCGCCGTCCCCGTCACCGGGCCGACGCCTCGAGATACCTCGCGGTGTGGGTCTTCGAGCCTTGTCCGATCACCAGTCCGTTGCCGACCTTGCGGTCCGCGCCGATCTGGTAGGGAGAGTTCTACGTGCCTGCGGACGGCCCGCGCAAGAGAACGCTGGAGGAAACTCCCACAAACTTCGGTTCCCACAGGCTCCTCCACAGATGGAGGTCGTGAGTGCACAGATTTCGGCGGCTCTCCACAGGATCCGGCCCCACTTGTGGGCGGCCGCTCACAGGCCCCGCAGCACCCAGCCGGCGGCCTCGAGCGCACGTCGTACGCCGTGGGCGTGGGCGACCGCCTCGGGCTCGTCGCCGTGCAGGCACAGCGAGTCGACGCGGGGTGCGAGCGCCAACGCCTGGGCCGTGATCGCGCGGGCGTCGTCGAGCACGGCCCCGGGTCGGTCGCGTCCGACGAGCCGACCGGTCGCGTCGTAGGCGCGGTCGGGGAAGCCCTCGTGCCACACCGCGCGACCGGCGTCGGCCGCGAGCGCGAGCAGCACGCCGTCCATGCCCAGGACCGGCAGCGTCCCCGACCCGGCCAGCACCGCGCCGGCCTGCTCCACGTCGTCGAGCACCCGGTGGTAGAGCGCACCGTGGGGCTTGTCGTAGCGCACCTCGGTCCCCTCCTCGCGGGCGATCGCACCGAGGACGCCGACCTGGTCGGCGACCTGCTCGCGCAGCACCTGGCCCTCCACGTCCGTGCGCCGACGACCGAAGCCCTCGCGGTCGGCGTAGGACACCTGGGCGCCGACCGAGACCCCGCGACGAGCGGCCTCCGCGCACACCGCGCGCATGACGGCGGCGCTCCCGGCGTGGTAGCCGCAGGCGACGTTGGCGCTGGTCACGACCCCCAGCAGGGCGACGTCGTCGGTGACCTCCTCGCCGAGGTCGGCGTTGAGGTCGACGACGCGCTGCTGGTCCCCGGGCTCACCCACGGTGCGACTCTCTCACCACCGTGGTGGAGGGGGTGGATAGCGTTCACGACATGTCACAGCCCGTCGCACCCCTCGCCGCCGCCCGTCCCGTCACCACCGAGCACCACGGACGCACCCGCGTCGACGCCTACGACTGGCTGCGTGACAAGGAGTCGCCGGAGACGGTCGCCTACCTCGAGGCCGAGAACACCTGGACCCAGGACCGCACCGCGCACCTCGCCGACCTGCGCCAGACGCTCTTCGACGAGATCAAGGCCCGCACCCGCGAGACCGACCTCTCGGTGCCGACGCGCAACCGCGACCACTGGTACTACGCGCGCTCCTTCGAGGGGCGCGAGTACGGCGCCAGCTGCCGCGTCCCGGTCACCGGACCCGACGACTGGACCCCGCCGACCCCGGCCGAGGACTCCACGGTCGACGAGCCGGCCCTGCCCGGTGAGGAGGTCCTGCTGGACCTCAACGAGCTGGCCGAGGGCCACGACTTCTTCTCGCTCGGCGGCTCGAGCATGCGCCCCGACGGG
>NZ_JANNML010000014.1:0-4646 GCF_031397825.1 Nocardioides sp. | reverse complement strand
ACGATGTTTTGTTCGGGGAGGGTGGCGGTGGCCATGTTGCAATTCTCGGGAGTTAAACAAACCATTCAGATTTCAGCGTTATTTCGTAAGATCCATTCGGCGAGTTGCTCTCGAGTCATCTGACCTACGCCACCCGGTCGGGGCTCAGGTCCGGTCCCCGTCGATCACCGGCCTGAGCGGCTCAGAGCGAGAGACCGAGCGCGGCGTCGATGACGGCCAGCATGTGGACCGCCGCGTCGCGGTCGCTGGTGTCGGCCAGCCCGCCGGTGCCGAGGGTCGCCGCCACCCAGGCGTCCACCGCGGCCGTGGCGCGCGGGGCGTCGAGGTCGTGGGCCATGGCGGCCAGGACCTCCTGCACCACCGGGGCCGCCGGCGCACCGGCGCCGAGGGAGAGAGCCTTGCGCCAGGTCGCGATCGTGTCGACCGACTCCCAGAGCTCGGCGTCGGTCCACTCCCAGTCGGAGCGGTAGTGATGACGCAGCAGCGCCAACCGGATGCCCATCGGGTCGACGTCTGAGTTGCGCAGCGCCGAGACGAAGACCAGGTTACCCAGCGACTTCGACATCTTCTCGCCGTCGTAGGCCACCATCCCGGCGTGGGAGTAGACCTGTGCGAACGGGGTGCCCGGCGCCGCCACCTGGGCGTGGCCGGCACACATCTCGTGGTGCGGGAAGACCAGGTCGGACCCGCCGCCCTGCACGTCGAAGTCGCCACCGAGGTGCCGCATCGCGATCGCCGAGCACTCGATGTGCCAGCCCGGGCGGCCGGGACCGTAGGGGCTGTCCCAGCTGGGCTCCCCCTCACGCTCGCCGCGCCACACGACGCAGTCGAGCGGGTCCCGCTTGCCGGGGCGGTCCGGATCTCCGCCGCGCTCGCCGAAGAGGGCGAGCATCGTCTCGCGGTCGAAGCCGGACTCCTGCCCGAACGCCGGGTCCGCGGTGACGGAGTAGTAGACGTCGGTGTCGACGGTGTAGGTCGCGCCGGCCGCCTCCAGCACCTGGATCAGCTCGATCGCCAGCGGGATCGACTCGACCGCACCGATGTAGTGGTCGGGCGGGATCACCCGCAGCGCCGTCATGTCGTGGCGGAACAGCTCGGTCTCGCGCTCGGCGAGCTCCACCCAGCCGACGTTGACCTTGGTGGCGCGCTCGAGGAGCGGGTCGTCGACGTCGGTGACGTTCTGCACGAAGGTGACGTCGTGCCCGGCGTTGCGCCAGGCACGGTTGAGCAGGTCGAAGGCGACGTACGTCGCGGCGTGGCCCATGTGGGTGGCGTCGTAGGGCGTGATGCCGCAGACGTAGAGCCGCGCGACTCCGTCGGGGGTGGTCGTGACGGCGGTGCCGGTGGCCGTGTCGTGGAGAGCCACGGCGGGTCCCGTCACGGTCAGGCTCGGGATCTCCGGGGCACTCCAGGCTCGCATGGGGCGAAGCCTAACCAGACGACTCAGAAGGGGGGCCAGGGGATGGCTGGCCAGTCGCCGCTGGAGGTCGGGAGGGCACCCGCGTCGAGGAGGCGTCGGCACCGGCGGTCGAGGGCGTCGACCTCCAGGTCGGTCAGGTGCTGGGACAGCCGGTCCCCCAGGCCGTTGCTGATGGCCGCGCGCACCCGTCGTACGGTCTCGGCCTCCTCGTCGCTGAGCGGCTCGCCCTGCCAGCCCCACAGGACCGTGCGGAGCTTGTGCTCGTGGTGGAAGGCGATGCCGTGGTCGACGCCGTAGCGGTGGCCGTCGCTCATGGCGAGGACGTGCCCGCCCTTGCGGTCGGCGTTGTTGACCACCACGTCGAAGAGGGCCATCCGGCGCAACGCCGTCGAGTCCTCGTGGATGAGCGACACGGCCACGTCGCGGCCGTCGATCCCGTCGAAGACGTGGCGCCACCCCTCGGGCACCTGCCCCTCCTCGACGAGGGTGACGGCCTCCTGCTCCTCGTCGGGCTCCTTCCACAGCTGCACCATCCCGGGACCGTGCGGACCGTCGCGGAGCCAGGTCAGGGGGACGACGTCGCAGCCGAAGACCTCGGAGACGAGGTAGGCCGACACCTCGCGGCCTGCGAGGTTGCCGTCGGGGAAGTCCCATAGTGGACGCTCGCCGGCGATCGGCTTGTAGACGACCGACACCTCGTCGATCGTGCCGAGGAACGTGGCGTTGGACGCGGGCATGATGCGGCCGTGGAGCTCCAGGTCGCCGTCGAGCGGCAGGTCAGCTGCGCTCACGGCTCGCGACGGCGGAAGCCGTTGGCGCGGACGCACAGGTGGCCGTCGGGGTCTATCGGGTTGCCGCAGAAGGGGCAGCTCGGCCGGCCGGCGTCGAGCACCTGGGCCGCGCGCTGGACGAACGCTCGCGCGTGGCCGGCGTCGATGCGCACCAGGAAGACCTCGTCGGGCTCGGGCTCCTCGAAGTCCTCGTCGACCTGCTCCGGGCTCACGACGGCGGCCTCGGTGAACGGGAAGACCTCGATCACGATCCGCTCGTCGGAGGGGTCCCAGGACAGCGTCATGGTGCCGGCGCGGAACTCCTCCTCGATCGGCTGCTCGAGCGGGTGCGGGTCGTCGAGGCCGAGCGGCGCCACCGCCGGGATCACCGCGGAGACCTCGTCGCTGGCCATCACCTCGTCGAGCAGCTCGTCGATCCGCTCGGCCAGCGCGGCGACCTGCTGCTTCTCCAGCGAGATGCTCGTGATGCGGACTCCGGTGCGCGCCTGCAGGAAGAACGTGCGCGACCCGGGGGGCCCGACGGTGCCGGCGACGAAACGCTCCGGCGGGTCGAAGCCGTGGATGATCGGAGGCATGTCGACCACCCTATGACCGAGCCGATGGGCCGGCGCCACCGCCGACGGCGGCGTCGTCCGCCGCGGTGTCGGCCCCCTTGCGGCGTCGGGTCTTCTTGGCCGGCGGGGGGACCAGCCAGGTGAGATCTCCGGCGTGGGTGTTGGAGGCCATGACGTAGGGCCGCGTGCCGGTGTAGCGGATGATCGAGATCGAGGCCGGGTCGACGTGGATGCGCTGGAAGAGGTCGAGGTGCATGCCGAGCGCGTCGGCCAGGATCGACTTGATGATGTCGCCGTGGCTGACCGCCACCCAGACCGCGGAGGCACCGTGTGCCGCCTCGACGGCCGCGTCATGGCGTCGTACGGCCTCGACGGCGCGGGCCTGCATCGTCGGCAGGGACTCACCACCCGGGAACGCCGCCGCGGACGGCTGCGTCTGGACCACCGACCAGAGCTTCTCCTTCGCGAGCTCGCGCAGCGGCCGGCCCTGCCAGTCGCCGTAGTCGCACTCGATGATCCCGCGCTCGGTGGTGATGGACGGGGCGGCGGAGTGGGCCGCGCTCAGGATCTTGGCCGTCTGGCGGCACCGCTCCAGCGGGCTGCTCACGATCGCGGCCAGGGGCACCGGGGCGATCCGCTCCCCCGCCCGCTCGGCCTGTCCGCGGCCGTGGTCGTCGAGCTTCACCCCCGCCAGGCGGCCGGCGAGCATGCCGCTCGCGTTGGCGCTCGTCCGACCGTGGCGCACGAGGATCACAGTTGCCATGACGGGGACTGTAGTGGGGCTACCGTGAGCCTCGTGATCGTCGACAGCGCCGTCTACTGCCAGGGGGTGCGCGTCGCCGTCGACTGCCACCCCCACGACTACGTCGCGATGCGGGCGCGCGCGAGCGCGAAGGGCGACTTCGTGTGGGTCGGCCTGCACCAGCCCGGACACGACGAGCTCGGCAAGGTGGCGGCGGCCTTCGGGCTGCACCACCTCGCCGTCGAGGACGCCGTCAAGGCCCACCAACGACCCAAGCTCGAGCGCTACGCCGACCACCTCTTCCTGATCATCAAGACGCTCTGGTACGTCGACGAGGAGGACGCGGTCGAGACCGGCGAGATCAGCATGTTCGTCGGCGAGGACTTTGTCGTGACGGTCCGCCACGGCCAGGGCGGGGCGCTCCAGTCGGCCCGCGCCTACCTCGAGGAGCGCGAGCAGGTCCTCACCCATGGCCCGTCCGCGGTCGTCTACGCGGTATGCGACTCGGTCGTGGACGCCTACTCCGAGGTCGTCGACGCACTCGAGGAGGACGTCGACGAGGTGGAGGAGTCGGTCTTCTCGACGGCCCGCACCAACGACTCCGCCCGGATCTACACCCTCAAGCGTGAGATCGCCGAGGTACGCCGTGCGGTGATGCCGCTGCGCGAGCCCATGCGCCGCTTCGCCTCGGGGCTCGTGCCGGGGATGGACGAGGAGGCCTCGCCGTTCTTCCGCGACGTCGCCGACCACCTCACCCGCGCCGCCGAGCTCGTCGACAACCTCGACTCGCTGCTGTCGTCGGCCTTCGAGGCCCATCTGGCCGGCATCTCCGTGCAGCAGAACAACGACATGCGCAAGATCTCGGCCGGCGTCGGCCTGGTCGCCGCGCCCACGTTGATCGCCGCCGTCTACGGCATGAACTTCGACCACATGCCCGAGCTGCACTGGGCCCTCGGCTACCCGTTCGCGCTGTTCCTGATGGCGCTCACGTCGGCCGGGCTCTGGGTGTTCTTCAAGAAGTCCGGGTGGCTCTGAGGGTTCCTGCGGCTGCTCCACGGGGCGCCAGGACATGCGGGTTGGTGGCCCACCCCCCACCCACAAGCCCCCCCCCATCGGGGGTGGTGAAAAACCCACCCCCC
>NZ_JANNML010000011.1:0-20797 GCF_031397825.1 Nocardioides sp. | reverse complement strand
CCGCCGCCCCCACTGCACCTCACACTTCAGCCCCCCCCCCGTGGCCCCGCGGCGCTGTCGCCCCCCCCCTCCCACCACCCCCCCCCCCCCCCTCGACGCTTCTTGTGGACTCCCCAGCCCGGTCTCAGACTCATCACAGGGTCGGGGACCACAGTCGAGGACATGAACGACTACCCGACCACCCCGCCCCCGGCCTCGAACCCCTACGAGCCCGCCCGGTCGCCCTTGCCCCCGCCTGCCCCGGCCTTTGCAGCAGCAGGGACCCCGCCGACCCCGACACCCCCACCGGCACCCCTCCAGGGTCCGCGCCGCGGTCGGGTCGGCTTCGCCGCCGCCGTCGTCGGCGCCTCGCTCCTGGTGGGCGGGGCGTCCGGCGTCGGTGGCGCGGCGGCCTGGAACGCGTACGACGACACCAGTGCGGGCGGTGCCTCGGCCGCCGCCAGCGAGCGCACCACGTCGCAGGTCGTCAGTACCCCCGACTCCGACGCGCCCGAGGGCAGTGTCGAGCAGGTCGCCTCCTCGGTGCTGCCGTCGGTCGTCAAGCTCGACGTGAGCGGTGCCGACGGCGCGGGCTCGGGCTCGGGCATCATCCTCAGCTCCGACGGCCAGATCCTCACCAACGACCACGTGGTCGAGGTCGCGGGCGAGGGCGGCGAGATCACCGTCTCGTTCAACGACGGCACCAAGGCCTCAGCCACCGTGCTGGGCACCGACCCGCTGACCGACACCGCGGTGATCCAGGCCGAGGGTGTCAACGGCCTGACCCCCGCCTCGATCGGTGAGTCCGGCAGCCTTGACGTGGGCGAGCAGGTCGTGGCGATCGGCTCGCCGTTCGGCCTCGAGTCGACCGTGACGAGCGGGATCGTGAGCGCGCTCAACCGGCCGGTCGACGTCGGCTCCGACGGCAACGGCAACTCCACGACGTACCCCGCCGTGCAGACCGACGCCGCCATCAATCCGGGCAACAGCGGCGGCCCGCTGGTCGACA
Organism: Nocardioides sp.; assembly: GCF_031397825.1. Classification (GTDB taxonomy): domain Bacteria; phylum Actinomycetota; class Actinomycetes; order Propionibacteriales; family Nocardioidaceae; genus Nocardioides. The sequence continues at coordinate 19,809 of NZ_JANNML010000011.1, read as the reverse complement.
TGGACGGCAACGTCATCGGCATCAACTCCTCCATCCGCACCGCCTCCAGCGGGGTCTCCGAGGGGTCCGGCTCGATCGGCCTCGGCTTCGCGATCCCGATCGACTCGGTGCTGCCGATCGTCGAGCAGATGACCGCGGGCGAGACCCCGACGCACGCGAAGCTCGGCGTCACCGTGCGTGATGTCGCCAACGCGACCGGCGCCGAGGTGACCGAGGGCGCCCAGATCGGCGAGATCACCGACGGCTCCGCCGCCAAGTCGGCCGGGCTCCAGGCTGGCGACGTCGTGACACGGATCGACGACCAGGTGATCACCGGGTCGGACTCGCTGGTCGCGACGATCCGCAGCTACCGCCCGGGCGACGAGGTCGAGGTGACCTTCGAGCGCGACGGCGAGTCGCAGACGACCAGTCTCACCCTCGACTCGGACGCCGACACCAGCAGCTCCTGAGTCGACGGCTCGGCTCGTGGCCGGATAGTGCGGGACGTTTTCGACGTTCCAGCGACCCGGGAGGTCGAAAACGTCCCGCACTATCCCGGCAGAGCCTCCGCCGACGCGGTCGCGCCGTCCACGACCGTGTCCGCGAGGTAGTCGGCCAGCAGGTCCTCGATTGTCTCCTCGATGGACGCCGCCAGGGTCGCGGTGACCGAGGCCATCGCCAGGGCACGGAAGCGGGTCAGCATGGTGACGAGGCGGGCGATCTCGTCGCTGGTCGGCGGGGCGTCGCCCGTGAAGTGCTCGGCCACATGCGCGGCACCAGCCTTGACCAGCACCTGGCTGATCTGGTCGAGCGAGGGCAGCACCCGCTGGTGCACGGCGAGCACGGAGGCGGTGTCCATGCCGTGCTCGCGCATCTCGGCGAAGGCGTCGAGCAGCTGGGGTCGCAGGATCCGCGCCCGGGTACCGGTGACCTCCACCAGGCTGGCCTCGACGAGCAGGTCGAGGTCGGCCCGGCCGCCCGCCATCGCCCGCGCCTCGGGAAGGCTCACGGTGACCGGCTGGTCCTCGGGCCGCGGCGGCACCAGCACGCCCTCGAGGCCGAGCACCTCCCCGAGGTCGACCCCGCGCTCCCAGGCCGTGAGCATCTCCAGGATGTTGGCGGCGGTGTAGCCCCGGTCGAGCATCGACATGATGATCGTCAACCGGGCGAGGTGGGTGTCGTCGAAGACCGCCGTGCGGCCCACCCGCGCGGGCGGGTGGAGGAGGCCGCGCTCCTGGTAGGCCCGGATGTTGCGCACGGTCGCCCCCGAGACCCGCGCCAGGTCGTCGATGCGATAGGTCCGCGACTGCCCCCCTGCTTCGGGGCCCGCCGCTGGTCGGGCCCCGCCCAGGGCGAGCAGCTGCTTCACCGCCGCGCGTACGGCGATCCGCGGGTTGCGGGCGAGCTGGCCCGGCGCCCGCAGCACCGACTCCAAGATCGCCTCGACCGCCCTCGCCGGCGGGACAGCGGCCACGTCAGCCCACCGGGGCGAGGCCGACCGCGCGGGCGACCCTGCGCTCGACGAGGTCGTAGTCGCGCGTCCGGAAGGTCTTCATCTGGCGACGATACTGCGTCGCGAACCCCGGGTACATCGAGGCGTTGTGCCCGTCGGCCGTGAGGTACCAGCTGCTGCAGCCCGACATCCACGTCGTGCGGGCGAGCCGCCGTTGCATCTGCTCGTTGTAGCGACGCTGCACGTCGGCCTTCACGTCGAGCTGGTGCAGGTCCCGGTCGAGGATCGTGCGGATGCCCGAGACGGCGTAGTCGATCTGGCCCTCGACGTAGACCAGCAGCGAGTTGTGCCCCGGGCCGGAGTTGGGTCCGGTGGTGAAGAACAGGTTGGGGTAGCCGTGGACGCTCGCGCTCTTGTAGGCCTCGGCATGCCCCTGCCAGTCGTCGCTGAGGCTGCGGCCGCCCAGACCCGTGACGGGGTAGGGCGGCCCGTCCAGGTGCACGTCGTAGCCGGTGGCGAAGACGACCGCGTCGAGCTCGTGGCGGATGCCGTCGCTGGTCTGGATCCCGTCGGGGGTGAAGGTCGCGATCGGCCAGGTGATGAGCTTGCAGTTGTCCTGCTGCAGCGCCGGGTAGTAGTCGCTGGACATGAGCATCCGCTTGCATCCGGCGCGGAAGTCGGGCGTGAGCTGGCGGCGCAGCCACGGGTCCCGGACGGTGAGACGCAGGTGGGCCCGGCCGAGCTGCTGGATCAGTCCGGTGACGGGGGTGTCCCACACCAGCCCGGTCGCGGCGACCTCGTGGCTCACGAAGAGCGCCGTCCGGGCGAGGCCCTGGAGCCGTGGGACGGCGGCGAAGGCCAGCCTGGCCGGTCCGGGGATCGGTAGGTCGACACGCGGCATCACCCAGCCGGCCGTGCGCTGGAAGACCTTGACCGAGGCTGCGGTCTTCACGAGCTCGGGGACGATCTGGACGGCACTCGCGCCGGTGCCGATGACGGCGACGTGCTTGCCGGCGAGGTCCTGGTCGTGGTCCCAGCGGGCGCTGAGGATCCGGGCGCCCTCGTAGGACTCCAGGCCGCGGATGTCTGGCAGGCTCGCGTCGCTCAGCGGACCCGAGGCCACGACGACGGTGCGCGCACGGAAGGTCGTGCCGCGGTCGGTCGAGACCACCCACTCCCCCGCCTCCTCGTCGAGCTCGAGGGCGGTCACCTCCGTCTGGAGCTCGATCAGCGGGAGCAGCCCGTGGCGCTCAGCGAGGTCCTCGATGTGCCGCAGGATCTCCGCGCTCGGCGAGTAGGCCCGCGACCACGAGGGGTTGGGCGCGAAGGAGAAGGAGTAGAGCAGTGAGGGGATGTCGCAGGCGGCTCCTGGGTACGTCGCGTCGCGCCAGGTGCCTCCGACCCGGTCGGCGCGCTCGAGGATGACGACGTCCTCGACGCCGGCCTCGCGGAGCTTGATCGCCGTCCCCAGGCCGGTGAAGCCGGCACCGATGACCAGGGTCGTGCAGGTCCTGGTCATGCCACGTCCATACGATCGCCGGTCCGGGCGCCTGGTAGGTCCGCGTCCTGGGTGGTGCCGACCGAGACGGGCTCGTAGGTGAGCTCCTTGAACCAGGTGGGGATCGGGCGGAGCAGCGCGCGGGGGTAGCGCTCGCTCAGCCAGACCATCCGGTTGGCGACCAGGTGGTAGGGGTGCCGGGGGTCGACCACCATGCCGGCATGGACCTTGAGCACCTGGTAGAGCGGCACCCGGTGGGTGTGCTCCCCCCGGTCGCCGAGCTTCTTGAAGCGCCCCATGGCGGTGTAGAGCCGCTCCGGCTGCAGACCCATGTCGACGATGTTGTTGCGCATCCGATTGAGCAGCGGGACGTACATCAGGGCGCCGATGATCAGCCCGGGCGAGGCCAGGTTGCCGACGAACTCGATGGCCAGCTTCCGCGCCTTGGCGTGCCCGATCATGTCGAGGACCTCGAAGTCCACCGCGATGTGGCGTGACTCGTCGTTGTTGATGTGCTCGAAGACCTGGTGGCACACCGGGTCGTGCACCTCCTCGAGGAGGAACTTGAGCAGCGCACCGTCGAGGGCGACCTCGAGCATCGGGATGACCGTGCCGAGCACGGAGAGCGGCATGTCGTCGGCGTAGGTGTCCAGCCACTCGATGGCCAGGCGGATGTTGACGCTCGGCTCCGGCAGCTCCCCCTCGTCGAGCATCCCCCAACGCTTCATGAGCGCGAGCTCGGCGTTGGCGTGCCGCTGCTCCTCGGCGTGGAAGTAGCGGTAGATCTCCGCGATGGTCGGCGTCGGCGCCTTGGTCGCCATCGCCGCGAAGCCGCGTGCCCCGACGTTCTCGATCCAGCACAGGTCGGCCATGAAGGCCTTGAGCTTGGGGCGGAACTCGTCGGTGATCGTCTCGGCCCCTGGTGCGTCCCAGTCGATGTCGGCCAGCGCCCACTGGCGGTCCTTGATCTTCGCCAGCATCAGGTCCATGTCCATGGCCATGTCAGTGTCCCTTCGTCGCGTGGTCGGTGCGCAGTGGTCCCGAGACCCGTTCGAGGAGTCCCGCGCCGTGCGTGTAGAGGCGCGGTGCGTGCCGCTTGAGCTCCCAGGTCGCCTTGGCGTCGAGCTGCGGCATCACGTAGAGCGCACCACGGTCGTGCGCGTCGAGGCAGGTGCGGGCGACCCGGTCGGGCGACATGCCGGTCACCTTCATCAGCGTCCCTGCGAGGGAGCCGGAGGCGCTGGTGATGCGGCCGGCCTCGATGATGTTGGTCTTCACGAAGGTCGGGCACAGGACGCTGACGTGCACGCCCGAGCCGGCGAGCTCGGCCGCGAGCGTCTCCGACAGCGCCAGCACGCCGGCCTTGCTGACGTTGTAGGCGGCCATCCGCGGGGCTGCGGCATAGGACGCAGCAGACGCCACGTTGATGATCCCGCCGCCGCCGGCCTCGCGCAGCAGCGGGGCGAACACGTGGCAGCCGTGGATGACACCCCACAGGTTGATGCCCAGCGTCCACTGCCAGTCCTCGAGGGGGACCTCCCCGACCAGGTCACCCCCGGCACCGACTCCCGCGTTGTTGACGACCAGCGTCGGCGGCCCGGCGAACCAGTCGGCCGCGTCGCGGGCGAGCGTGGCCACGGCGTCCGCGTCGGAGACGTCGCAGCCCAGTGCCAGTGCCTTGCCACCGGCGTCCTCGACCATGCCGGCGGTGCGCCGGGCACTCGGCTCGTCCACGTCACTGACCACCACGCTGCCCCCGCGCCGGGCCAGCTCGAGGGCGAAGGAGCGGCCGATGCCGCTGCCGGCCCCCGTCACCACCGCCCGGGCGTCCCGGCTGCGCCGCCGACCCGTCAGGTGACCCGTCAGGCGCCCCATCAGGCGCTCCATCAGGCACTCCGTCCGACACTCGCTCCGCCGCTCGCCCGGCCCGCTGCGGCCAGGGCGTCGGAGAGGAACCGGGCGCCTCGTCGTACGGCCGGGACGGCCTCGGGCACGAGCCGCGGCATGGCCTGGAAGACGTGCATCTGCCCGGGCCAGACCTCGAGCGTCGAGTCGGTGCCGGTCGCGGTCAGGGTCTGGTGCAGGTGCTCCGCGTCGGCGGCCAGCATCTCGGCGCCGCCGGCCTGGATCAGGGTCGGCGGGAGCACCTCCCCAGGCTCGATGCGGTGCAGCAGCCGGGCGTGGTCGGGGGGCGTGCCGACGGTGTAGTGCTCGAGCAGCCGCTGCGCGGCGTCGGCGGAGATCATCGGGTCGCTGCGCTCGGCCTCGCGGGCGCGGGCCAGGCCGAAGGTGCAGTCGACCAACGGCGACATGAGCAGCTGGGCCGCCGGCAGGGGCAGGCCGGCACGGAGCAGCTCGAGGCTCAGGTCGATGGCCAGGTGACCACCGGCGGAGTCACCCGCGAGGACGACCTGCTCGGGAGCGCAGTGCTCGGAGGTGAGCCAGTCGAAGGCCCGTCGTGCGTCGTCGGCTGCGGCGGGGAACCGGTGCCGCGGGGCCAACCGGTAGTCGACGCTGTAGACCGGCAGCCCCGTGAGCGCCGAGAGCTGCGAGGCCAGGGGCCGGTGGGTGCGGGTCGAGCAGAGCGCGTAGCCGCTGCCGTGGAGGTAGAGCAGGGCGGCGTCGGTGCGGGTCTCCCCGGCCCGGACCCACTCACCGCGGAGGCGACCGCTGCCGGGGACCGGCCGGTCGATCTTCTCGATCCGGGTGCGCCGGGCCGGCGCCCCGAACGCCGTCATGGACCCGGCGACGATCTGCCGGGAGATCGCGACCCCCAGCATGCTCGGCGGCAGGGCGTTGGCGACGGGGCGCAGGGTCAGCCGGGTGGCGACGGCGGTCGCCGTCGAGCGAAGCGAAGGCGGACGCGGGGTGAAGGTGGTGGGAGTCACACCGCCATTCAGCCAGCAACTTTGCCATTCGTCAATGGCACAGTTACCAGTGGTTAGTCATGCACTGACACCCCAGGCGCCGGGGAGGCCCTCACGGACCTCGACCGGCAGCAGCGGCAACAGCCGGAGGAGGTCGTCGTCGCCGGCGACCCCGAGGGCGACCAGGAGCATCGCCGGCTCGATCGCCCGGGCGAGCTCGGCCATGGCGACGTGGTCCCCCGCCGCGAACAGCACCCGCGCCACCTCCGCGACGACCTCGGCGTCGATCGCGCCGAGGATCGGGCGGAGCGGGGTCACGTCCATGGCCACCGCGAGCTCGGCGAGGTCCTCCGCGCCGAGCCCGGAGACGATCTCGAGCACGCGGGCGTCGTTCAGGCGGACCATCACCTGGTCGAGTCGCTCGTTCCACTCCAGCAACGGCAGGACCGCCACCAGGTCCGCGGGCGTGGCCACGTCGAGGGCCGCCTCGAGGGCGGCCACGTCGACCGCCGCGACGAACTCCGCGAACACCGCGTGCTCGGATCGCCGGAAGAGCTCGCCGGCCACCTGACCGATGCGGGCGGGCGGGATGGCCCGCACGACGGGCCGCGAGCGCACCGGGTCGAGGGCGAGCGCGAGGTCGGCCAGGTAGGGCAGCGACACGCGCCCGACCAGGTCGCGAGCCCGGTCGGGCTCGAGAAGCTCCGCCACCCGCGCGGCGAGCTGGGGCGGGAGGAACTTCTCGGCGAGCTTGCCCGCGACGGCCCCGGGCAGGGTCGCCGACAGGCCGGCGATCCGCGCGAACTGGCGCTGCCCGAGGGCGAACATGGCATGGCTGACCTGACCGTGGAGCACCCGAAGGTCGGCATCGGGGACGTCGGCCAGCTCGTGCAACTCCTCTGGTGCCACGCCCAGCAGGTGCGCCAGTCGCGCCACCTGGGGACCGACCCGCTCGTGACTCATCCGAGCAGCGCCTTCTTGACCACGCCACGCACGGGCAGCGGCACGCCCCTGATCGCCGTCTCCACCGACGACGCCATCAGCCGCAACTGGCGACGCCGGGCGTCGTCGACCAGCGCGGCGAGGCGCTCCTGGACCTCGGGAGCCAGCGCCTGCACGCCCGGTGGCGGCTCAGCGCCGAGGACGTCCTGGAGGGACTTCTGCTGCGGCACGTCGATCTCGTTTCCGCCACTGGCTGATGGCAGGGTCGATGGTGACAGCCGGTGAGGCCCGACACAAGCACCGACACCGCGCGGTCTGGCCCGGGTCGCCCAACCTCTGCCTGGGGGTCGTTCAGCCCAGGTGCTTCTGGAGCTCCCCGAGGCGCTCGGCCGCGCGGAAGCCCAGCTGCTCGTTGACCCCGATCATGTGGTCGTTGACCTCGGCGTTCCAGGTCACCACCTGCTCCAGCCCCTGCGTCTCTCGCTGGAGCAGCGCGAGGTTGGCCACCTTGACAGCCATCCCGAGGCGGTGTCCTCGGTCGGGGCGGCGCACCAGCGTGCCCCACTGGTAGGCGCGGGTCGGCTCGTGCACGGTCGTGGCGATGTCGGTATAGGCCACGACGGTGCCCTGGGCGTCGAGCGCGACGGTGTTGAACTTCGTGCGGCCCTGGCGACGCCCCTGCTCCTCGCCCTCACGCATGGCGGCGACGTCGACGGCCTCGGGCTCGCGCTCCATCTCCCCCAGCGGCGCCTCGGTCATCAGCGTCGTGACCAGCTCGGTCCAGCTCTGCACCAGGTCGTCGGGGACCGGTCCGACCCACGACCTCAGCGTGTACGCCGTGTGGTGCGGCGCCGCCTGCGCGGCGAGGTCGGCGAGGAGTGCGTCGGCGACGGGGAGCCGGAGCACCCGCAGGACGTCACCGAGGGCGAACGCGTAGCCGTGGGCCCGGGCGAACTCGATGCCGGGAGCCCCGTCGCCGGTCGGGCCGAGCTCGTGGGGCCAGGCGGTGTCGGAGGCCAGCACCGTGCGGCCGTGCTCGCGCGCGGCCTGCTCGAGGACCGGGAGCAGGGCCGAGCCGTGCCCCCGACGCCGGTGCTCGGGTGCGGTGTAGACGAAGACCTCGGCGCTGGTGAGGTTGTCGAGCATCCGCAGCTGGACGTTGCCGGCGACGACCGGCTGCCCCGCGACCGCTCCGAGGAAGACCAGGGTGCGCCGCGCCCGTGTCGGCTCCTGGAGCTGGATGCGCAGCTCCTCGAGCTGCCACGGCGTCGCGAGCTCCTCGCGACCGTGCCGCTCGGCGGCGAGGTAGACCCCGTGCCAGGCGTCGATCGCGGCGTCGTCGAAGGGGTCGACCGGGTGGATCTGGAGATCGCTCATCGGACGCGTTGCACCCTTCCCTCGTCCCACACGGGACCGTCGGACTCGTAGACGTCGCCGTCGGCGCCGTAGACCAGGAACCGGTCGAAGCCCCGGGCGAACCAGCGGTCGTGCGTGACCGCCATGACCGTGCCGTCGAAGGCCTCGAGGCCCTCCTCGAGCGCCTCGGCCGACTGCACGTCGAGGTTGTCGGTCGGCTCGTCGAGCAGCAGCAGCGTCGCACCGGACAGCTCGAGGAGCAGGATCTGGAAGCGGGCCTGCTGCCCGCCCGACAGCGACTCGAAGCGTTGGTCGGCGGCGTGGGCCAGCTCGTAGCGGTCGAGCACTCGGGCGGCCTGCTCGCGGCCCATGCCGGAGCGGCCGCGACCGTCGGCCTCGCCGTCACCCCGGTGCAGGATCTCCACCAGCGTGCGCCCTACCAGCTGGGGGTGCTCGTGGGTCTGGACGAACCACCCGGGGCGCACCCGCGCACCGAGCTTGGCCTTGCCCCGGTGGACCACCGGCGCGATCTCCACGTCGCCGACCGGCTGGTGCTCGACGTCGGGGTCCGAGCCGCCCGCGGCGAGCAGTCGCAGGAAGTGCGACTTGCCCGAGCCGTTGGACCCGAGGACGGCGACCCGCTCGCCGTACCAGACCTCGAGGTCGAAGGGTCGCATCAGCCCGGACAGCTCGAGGTCCTCGCAGACGACGGCACGCTTGCCGGTGCGACCGCCCCTGAGCCGCATCGTGACCTGCTGCTCGCGGGGCTGCTCGGTCGGCGGCCCGGCCTCCTCGAACTTGCGCAGCCGCGTCTGGGCAGCGCGGTACTGGCTGGACATGCCGTCGTTGTACTCGGACTTGATCTTCAGCCGCAGCACGAGCGCCTTGATCTTGGCGTGCTCCTCGTCCCACCGCTTGCGCATCTCCTCGAAGCGCGCGAAGCGGTCCTTGCGGGCCTCGTGGTAGCTCGCGAAGCCGCCGGGGTGGGTCCACACCAGGTTGCCCGCGTGCCCGAGCTCGACGGTGACGACCCGGGTGGCGGTGTTGTCGAGCAGCTCGCGGTCGTGGCTGATGAACAGGATCGTCTTCTCCGACTCGCGGATGCGCTGCTCGAGCCAGACCTTGCCGGGCACGTCGAGGTAGTTGTCGGGCTCGTCGAGCAGCAGGACCTCGTCAGGGCCGGCGAGGAGGTACTCCAGCACCAGCCGCTTCTGCTCCCCGCCGCTCAGGGTGCGCAGCTCGCGGTACTTGGCCTTGTCGTAGGAGACCGCCAGCGCCTTGGTCGTGCAGACGTCCCAGGTGACCTCGATGTCGTAGCCGCCGGCGTCGGCGAAGTCCGAGAGCGCCTCGGCGTAGGCCATCTGCGTCTTCTCGTCGTCGGTCTCCATCAGCGCCAGCTCGAGACGGTCCACCACGACGGCCGCCTCGCGCACCCGGGGCGGGCTGACGCTCAGGAGCAGGTCGGCGACGGTCGGCTCCTGACCGAGCCCGGCGTTGACCATCTGCCGCATGACCCCCAGGCCACCCGTGCGCGTCACCGCGCCGGCGTGCGGCACCAGGTCGCCGGTGATGATCTTGAGCAGCGTCGTCTTGCCCGCGCCGTTGGCCCCGACCAGCGCGACCTTGGCGCCCTCGCCGACCCGGAACGAGACGTCGTCCAGCAGCACCCGCCCGTCGGGCAGCTCGAATCGGACTCCACTGACCTCTACGTGTCCCACGTCGGACGATTGTCCGCTATCCGCCGCCCCGGGTCACGTCGATAAGCCGCGAGGGGACTATCGGCGGCGTACAGCCCAACAGGCATAGGAGTCCTGGCCCCTCGTGCTCGCGGGTGGCGCCGGCATGGCGGGTCGGCCTATGCCCGTCGGTCCGTACGACGACCCTGGTCGTCAACGGTCGGCCTCGGCGAGGGCGAGCACCAGGTCGTCCAGCACGGCGCGCACGTAGGACGGTGAACGCATGACCTGCTCCCAGGTGAAGCGCAGGACGAGCCAGCCGGCCACGACCAGCGCAGTGTAGCGCACGCAGTCGCGGCCGTGCGTGCGGTGGTCGGAGTGGAAGGTCCAGGAGTCGGCCTCGAGCACGACGCGGCGCTCCACGTCCACGAGGTCGGGGTGGAAGGTCTGGCCACGGGCCGAGATCGCGACCTGGGGCCGCACGTCGAGCACGCCGTGGTCCAGCACGATCGCGCGCAGGACCGACTCGAAGGGGTTGGCAGCCGCGGCGCGCGCCTCCCGTGCGACACGGCGCGCCTCGGGCGCACCTCGGCCGCGCAGGAGGGCGGCGCCTGCCACCAGCTCCGCACGCGCGACGTCTCCGCAGCGCAGCGCCGAGTCGGCCACCGCGAGCGCCTCGTCGAACGGCAGCCGACGAGCGCAGTCGAGCACCGTGCGCAGCTTGCCCGTGACCCCGGTGACCACCTCGCTCGCCTCGAGGTCGGCGTGGATCGCGTGCACGCGGGCCCGGACCTCGGGGCGCAGCACCCGGTTGCGGCGGACCGTGAGCCAGGCCCGGTCCGGCACGTCCTTGACGGCCCAACCCCAGTGCTGGGCCGCGCTGAGGTGGGAGAGCACGCCCGATAGCTCGCTCGCGATCCGGCGCTGCCCCCTGACCTCGGGGAGGGCGTAGCGCCCACGGGCCAGCCGCAGCACCGTGCCGCGGTCCACCGCGGCCCTCAGATCGCGCCGTGGACAGACGGCCTCGATCGCTTTCGCGCCCGCCACGCCCCCGAGGTGGCGCAGTGCGGACTCGACGTCCATCCCTCGATCCTGACCGGGATCGAGTCGGTCGTTGGCGCCCCTCCACAGGCCCCCTTCTACCTGTCAGTAGTTTGGGACCCGGGTCCGCGCCATGATGGAGCGCGACCGGGCGACGTGACCGACGAAAGGGACCGACCCATGCAGCTCGAGCTGACCGCCGAGGACCAAAAGTTCCGTGAGGAGATGCGCACCTTCTTCACCACCGAGGTCTCCGAGGAGATCCGTCAGACGGTGATCGAGGGACGTGAGCTCAGCAGGGAGCAGATCGTCGAGAGCCAGCAGACGCTCAACAAGGCCGGGCTCGCCGTGCCGCACTGGCCCGAGGAGTGGGGCGGTCGAGGCTGGAGCGAGCTGCAGCGCCACATCTGGCACGAGGAGATGCAGCGCGCCGGCGTCCCGACCCCACTGGCCTTCAACGCCTCGATGATCGGCCCGGTCATCGCGCACTTCGGCACCGAGGAGCAGAAGGCGACGTTCCTCCCCGCCACCGCCAACCTCGACATCTGGTGGAGCCAGGGCTTCTCCGAGCCCGACGCCGGCTCCGACCTCGCGAGCCTGCGCACGACCGCGGTCCGCGACGGCGACGACTGGGTCGTCAACGGCCAGAAGACGTGGACCACGCTCGGCCAGCACGGCGACTGGATCTTCACCCTCGTCCGCACCGACCCCGAGGTGAAGAAGCAGGCCGGCATCTCGATGCTGCTGATCGACATGAGGAGCCCGGGTCTCGAGGTGCGCCCGATCCAGCTGATCGACGGCGGCCACGAGGTCAACGAGGTGTGGTTCGAGGACGTCCGCGTCCCCGCCGAGAACATGGTGGGCGAGATCAACTCCGGCTGGACCCAGGCCAAGTTCCTGCTCGGCAACGAGCGGGTCGGCGTGGCGCCGGTCGGGGCGACCAAGCGCTTCCTCGCCCGCGCCAAGGACCTCGCCAAGGAGACCTCCGACGGCAACGGCGGCACCCTCCTGGACGACCCGCTGGTCCGCGCCCGCATCGTCGAGCTCGAGAACGAGCTGCTCGCCCTCGAGCTGACCGCGCTGCGCGTGGTCGCGCACTCCGCGGGCGGCGAGCCGCACCCGGCCTCGTCGGTGCTCAAGCTCAAGGGCACCGAGCTCCAGCAGGCCGTGAGCGAGCTGCTCGTCGACCTCGCCGGTCCCGCCTCGGTGGCCTCCGGCGCCGGAGACGGCTCCGACCTCGCAGGCTGGGCGCGCACCGTCACGCCCAACTACCTCAACCTCCGCAAGGCCTCCATCTACGGCGGCTCCAACGAGATCCAGCGGCAGATCATCTCCCGCGGGATCCTCGGACTCTGAGCCGAAGGGGACACAGACATGGACTTCACGTACGACGACGAGCAGGTCGCCCTCCGCGACGCGGTGCGCGGCCTGGTGGGCAAGGCCTACAACGACTACGAGCACCGGCGCCAGACCGTCGGTGAGGACCCCGGCTTCGACGAGAAGCAGTGGACCCGCCTGGCCGAGATGGGCGTCCTCGGGCTGCCCTTCAGCGAGGACGACGGCGGCGTGGGCGCCGGCCCCGTCGAGATCGGCATCGTGTGCCAGGAGCTCGGCCGCACCATCGCCCCCGAGCCCTTCCTCGCCTCGGTCGTGCTGGCGGGGGGCCTGGTCTCCGCGGCCGGCACCGCCGAGCAGCGCGGCGAGGTCCTCGGCGCGCTGGCCGCCGGCGAGAGCGTGCTGGCCTTCGCCCACGACGAGCCCGGCCGCCGCTGGGGTCCGAAGGCCGAGAAGGTGACGGCAGCGCAGGACGGCGACTCCTGGACCCTCACCGGCGTCAAGGAGCCGGTCCTGCACGGTGCTCGCGCCGACGTGCTGGTCGTGAGCGCCGCGCTGCCCGACGGCGGCACCGGCCTCTTCCTGGTCGCCGGCGACGCCGACGGACTGGCGCGCGAGGGCTACCCGACGTACGACGGCGGCCGGGCCGCCCGCGTCGCCCTCGACGGCACCGCGGCGACCCCCCTCGGAGAGGCGGGCGCGGACCTGACGGCCACGATCGCCACGGTCCAGGACATCACCCGGATCATGGCCGGCAACCAGGCGCTCGGGGCGATGCAGACGCTGCTCAAGGCGACCACCGACTACCTCAAGAGCCGCAAGCAGTTCGGCGTCACGCTCAACACCTTCCAGGCGCTGACGTTCCGGGCCGCCGACATGTACACCTCGCTCGAGCTGACCCACAGCCTCGTCGACTGGTCGACGATGGTGATCGCGGCCGGCTCGCCCGAGGAGGTGGCGGCCGCTGCGGCACGTGCCAGCCTGCAGGTCAGCCGGGGCGGGCGACACGTCGGCCAGGAGGCCATCCAGCTGCACGGCGGGATCGCGATGACGGCTGAATACAACGTGGGCATGTTCGTCGCCCACCTCACGGCGCTCGACCACCTGCTCGGCGACGGCAACCACCAGGTCGGCGTGCTCTCGACCAAGGTCGGCGACTACGGCCTGATCGACCCGCTCGACGTCTGAGTCCGCCGAGTCGGCGCGTTGGTGCACGTGCGACTGCAACATCGCGCCGACCCGGCGTCAGGCGCGGCGGGTCTCCAGCACCCGGAAGCCCTTGGCGCTCGCCAGCCGGGTCGTCGGGAAGCCCTGCTCCCCCAGCCACCGCTGCAGCGAGTCGGCGCCGAGGTTCTTGCCGACGACCATCACCGCGCGACCACCCGGCGCGAGCCGCGGCAGCCAGGTGAGCAGCAGCGCGTGCAGCGCCTCCTTGCCGATGCGGATCGGCGGGTTGCTCCAGATCTCGTCGTACGACGAGTCGGTGGCGACGCCGTCCGGGGTCGTCGCGGTGAAGCGGTCCGCGAGCCCCAGCGCGGCGGCGTTCTCTCCTGCGAGGAGCACCGCCCGCTCGTTGACGTCGACCGCGGTCACGACCGCCGAGGGCACCGCCGTCGCGATGGCCAGCCCGATCACGCCCCAGCCGCAGCCGAGGTCGAGGATCCGCCCACCGGCCGGCGGCGCGGTCTCGCGGAAGAGGATCGCGGTGCCGATGTCGACGCGACCCTGGGCGAAGACGCCCGACCCGCTGGTCAGGCGCAGCTCGTGCCCCCACACGTCGGCGACCACGGGTGCGCGCTTGAAGGCCACGCTCGGGTCGGCCGAGAAGTAGTGCTCATCCATCGCGCTTCGCTCTCGTCGTGACGGCCCGGGACGCGAGCTCGTCGTCGGCCGGGTAGGCGACCTCCTCGAGCGTGAGCCCGTGGGCGTGCGCGACCACCACGCTCGCGTCGCGCTCGGTCACGGCCAGGATCTCAGCCGGCCACCCCACGTCGCGGCGTCCCTCCCCGACCGCCAGCAGGCAGCCGACCAGGGAACGCACCATGCTGTGGCAGAAGGCGTCGGCGCGCACGTCGGCGACCGCCAGCCCCTCGGGCGAGCGCGACCAGTGCAGGTCGAGCAGCGTGCGGACCGTGGTGGCGCCCACGCGACGACGGCAGAAGGCCGCGAAGTCCTGCTGCCCCAACAGGTGCACCGCCGCCTCGTTCATCGCGTCGAGGTCGAGCTCGCGCTCCCAGACCAGCACGTGCGAGCGCACGAGCGGGTCGACGAGGTCCACGCGATCGGCGATCCGGTAGGCGTAGCGCCGCCACAGCGCGGAGAAGCGGGCGTCGAACCCGGGCGAGGCCTCGGACACCCGGCTCACGTGGATCTCGTCGGGCAGCACTCCGTTGAGCCGGCGCTGCAGCTGCGGGTGGGTCTCGGCGACGTCGCAGTGGACGACCTGCCCACGGGCGTGGACACCGGCGTCGGTGCGGCCGGCGCAGACGGTGTCGATGCGGTCGAGCCGCAGGACGGTCGCGAGCGCCGCCTCGAGGTGCCCCTGCACGGTCCGCAGCCCCGGCTGCGTCGCCCAGCCGTGGAAGGCGCCTCCGTCGTAGGCGAGGTCGATCCGCAGGCGCACCCGCAGAGGTTAGCGGCAGGAGACGCGGCGGGGATCCACGGCCTACGCTCGTCAGCGTGAGCGACCCCGCCATCCTCCTGGTCTCCGCCGAGCACGCCGCCTTCCTGGCCGACGAGTTCGGCCGCTACGCCCGCGACTACGACCTGCGCACCGCCGGGTCCTGCGCCGAGGCCCTCGCCGTCACCGAGGAGATCCGGGCCGCCGGCGGCACCGTCGCCCTCTTCGTCGCCGACACCGAGCTGCCCGACGCCGAGGTGCTCGCGGCCTTCGGGGCCTGGCGCGCGGTCGTGCCCACGGCCCGCCGCATCATCGCCGCGCACTACGAGCACTTCCTGCCGAGGGCGCCCTCGCTGCGCCCCGGCATGGCCAAGGGCAAGTACGACGCCTACCTGCTGATGCCGCGCGGGGTGCGTGACGAGGAGTTCCACTCAGCGGTGACCGAGCTGCTCTCGGACTGGGGCTCCACGGTCGCGGCTCCCGAGGTCGAGAGCGTCCGGATCATCACACCGACGGCCGACCCGCTGACGCTGGCGATCCGCGACTATGCCGACCGCATGGGCATGCCCACCCGGGTCTACTCCCCCGACTCCGAGGTGGGTCGGGCCGTCATCGAGGAGTGGGGCACGGAGCCGACCTTCCCGCTCATCGCGGCCCTGAGCCGGCCGCCGTTCGTCGCGACGTCGGTGCGTGACCTGGCGATCTCGATGTACGGCATGCCCGGCGACCTCAAGGTCGAGGGCGTCGTGGACCTCGCCATCGTCGGCGGCGGGCCGGCCGGGCTCGCCGCCGCGGTCTACGGAGCCTCCGAGGGCCTCACGACGGTCGTCATCGAGGCGGAGGCGATCGGCGGCCAGGCCGGCACCAGCTCGATGATCCGCAACTACCTCGGCTTCCCCCGCGGGGTCTCCGGCATGCGGCTGGCGCAGCGCGCCCGCAACCAGGCGCTGCGCTTCGGCACGCAGTTCTACACCGGGTGGGACGTCACCGCCCTCGAGACGCAGCCCGACGGCACCCACCTGCTGGGCACCGGCGGCGGCGACGTCGAGGCCCGCAGCGTGGTCGTGGCCACCGGCGTCGCCTACCGCAAGCTCGGCATCGCGCCGATCGAGGACCTGGTGGGGCTCGGGGTCTTCTACGGCAGCGCCATGACGGCGGCCCGCGAGATGGAGGGCGCCGACGTGGTCGTCGTCGGCGGCGGCAACTCGGCCGGCCAGGCGGCGATCCACCTGGCCCGCTTCGCCGACTCGGTCACGATCATGGTGCGCCGCGACTCGCTGGCCGCGACCATGTCGGACTACCTCATCAACGAGATCGACTACAACCCCCGCATCACGGTCCAGCCGTGCGCGGAGATCGCCGACGGCGGGGGCGACGGCCGCCTCGAGTGGCTCGACGTACGCGACACCACCACGGGTGCCGTCACCCGCCGTGAGGCCCGCGGCCTGTTCCTCCTGCTCGGCGCCGAGCCGCACTGCGACTGGTTGCCCGACAGCGTGGCCCGCGACCGTCGCGGCTTCGTCCTCACCGGCCGCGACGTCCCCAGCGCCCACTGGGACAGTGGGCTCCCCCCGGAGAACCTCGCGACCACGCTGCCCGGCGTCTTCGCGGTCGGCGACATCCGGGCGGGCTCGATGAAGCGGGTCGCGGCTGCGACCGGTGAGGGCTCCTCGGTCGTGCCGCTCGTGCACGCCTACCTCGCACCGGAGGGCTGAGTCGTGGACATCGACACCGGCGCCGTGCGGGGGCACGTCCACGTCGGTGGTCCTCGACGCGTCCTGCTGCTGCACGGCGGCCCCGGGCTGGGCCACGAGTACCTCCAGCCGCTCCTCCCCGAGCTGGCCCCCTGGACGGTCGCCACCTTCCAGCAGCGGGGGCTCGCCCCCTCGACCACCGACGGCCCCTTCGACCTCGATACGGCCGTGGCTGACGTCGTGGACGTCCTCGACGCGGCCGGGTGGGACCGTGCGCTGCTGGTCGGCCACTCCTGGGGCGGGCACCTCGCCCTGCACTGCGCCTCCCGGCTCGGCGACCGCCTCGACGGGGTCCTCGCGATCGATCCCGTCGGCGGGGTCGGCGACGGCGGCCTGGCCGACTTCGGTGCCACCCTCATGGCCCGCCTCGATCCCGCCCAGCGCGACCGGGCAGCGCTGCTCTCGGAGAGCGCCGATCCCGTGCTCGCCGCCGAGGGCCTGGCCCTGCTGTGGCCCGCCTACTTCTCCACGCCGGACGTCGCTCCCGCCTGTCCACCCGTCCGAATCGACCCCGCAGCGGCGGAGGGACTAGGAGCCGCGATGGTGGCGGGGCTCCCGGCCCTGGAGGCCTCGCTGGACTCGATCGACGTACCGTTGGGGGTGCTCATGGGCGGTGCGAGCCCGATGCCACGCAGCGCCGGCGCCGACGTGGTCACCCGCGTCGCGGGGGCGTGGCTCGAGGTGGTCGAGGACTGCGGACACTTCGTCTGGCTCGAGCGCCCGGGAGCCGTGGCCGCGGCACTGGAGCGCCTGACCGTGGCCTGAGCGCGCTCAGAGCTCGTGACGGTACGGCGGGTCGGCGCCGCGCCGCGAGACCGTCACCGCGGCGGCTGCTGCCGCATGGGCCAGCGCCTGCTCGGGAGCCACGTCCAGGTCGTCCCACAGGGCGTCGACGAGCCCCGCGGAGAAGGTGTCACCGGCGCCGATGGTGTCGACGACGTCGGCCCGGACGGCGGCCACGCTGACCTCGCCCGACGCGGTGAACCACGTCGACCCCGACTCCCCGCGGGTCACCGCGACCGCGAGCGGACCGAGGGAGAGCAGGTGCCGGGCCGCGTCGGCGACCGACCGCGACGGGAAGAGCGCCTCGAGGTCCTCGTCGCTGGCCTTGACCAGGTGGGCCAGCGTGGAGACCCGCTCGACCTGCGCGACCACCTCGGCCCCGGTGCCGGTGATGGCCGGCCGGGCGTTGACGTCATAGCTGATGGTGGCCGTGGCACGCAGCCGCTCGAGCAGCGCCACGACGTCCTCGGCGCCGGGCTCCAGCACGGCGCCGATCGAGCAGACGTGCACCATGACGGGGTCGACCTCCCCGACCGGGTGGAAGCGCCAGTCCAGGTCGAACTCGTAGGACGCCGACCCGTCAGCCGCGATCGTGGCCCGCGCCGTCGAGGTGCGCTCGAGCGCGTGGGGGTCCACCGCGAGCTCCACGCCCGATTCGCCGAGGTGCGCCGCGATCGCGCGGCCGCGGTCGTCGTCGGCGTACGACGTCACGAAGCGCACGCGGCGCCCCAGGCGGGCGAGCGCCACGGCGACGTTGGCGGCGCTCCCGCCGGGACGTTCGTTGTCGCGACCGTCGGGCTCGACCACGATGTCGACGAGCGACTCACCGACGACGAGGGCGTAGGGCTGCATGCCCTGATCTCTACCACGTCACCGAAGCCCCGGCTCGCTATCGTCCTGGCATGACCGTCCTGCCGCTCAACCCGGCCCTGCCGGAGCCACCCTTCGAGCAGCTGCGCACCCAGATCGCGAGGCGAGCCGCCGACGGCGACCTGCCGGCCGGCACCAAGCTGCCCACCGTCCGTGCCCTCGCGGAGCAGCTCGGGCTCGCCGCCAACACCGTCGCCCGCGCCTACAAGGAGCTCGAGGCCGACGGTGTGGTCGTCACCGAGGGCCGTCGCGGCACCTTCGTCGCGGCAGCCACCGGAGCCGAGGCCTCCCACGACGTGCAGGCGGCCGCCGCGGAGCTCGCGACGGCCGCCCGCAGGTCCGGCCTCACCCTCGCCCAGACCCAGCGTCTGCTCGACGCGGCCTGGGCCGGGCCTCAGTCGGCCCGCACGTAGAGCGCGATCGCCAGCTCGCTGTCGGTCTGCAACGGTCCCTCGACGCGGGCCGTGGCCTGCTGGTCGGGACCGGAGAGGATGCCGATCGACCCGCCGGTGAGGTCGAGGTGGACCGAGGAGCCGGGGGGTGCTCCCGTGCACTCCGCGCTGAACCGCACGCCCCTGCTCACGGCGGCAGCCTCCAGCTCGACCTCGACCTCGCCGGGCTCCCGACCCTGCCCGAGGTTGCCTCGTGCAGGAAGGGCGACATGCGCTACGTGGTCTACGGAACCACCTGGAGCCCGGCGTGGTCGTCCAGCGCTCGCAGGGAGCGCCCGGCATCCTCGACGTCGGTCGCGTGCCCGGCAGCGTCGACGACGTCGCCGACGCCGTGGGTGGCGACCTGCGTCGATGCGGTTTCGCGTCGGTGCCGCGCCCCGACATCATGGCGTGGAAGCACGGCAAGCTGGTCATGAACGCCGGCAACGCCGTCGACGCGGCGTGCACCCCCGGGCCGGACGCGGACGAGCTGGTCGAGCGCGCCCAGGCCGAGGGCGAGCACGTCCTGGCCGTCGCCGGCATCCCGGTCGTCAGCGCGGCCGAGGACCAGGCACGACGAGGCGACCTGCTCCGACGCCGCGAGGACCAGCCTGCGCCCTCCGGCGGCTCGACCTGGCAGAGTCTCACCCGCGGCACCGGCGGCGTCGAGGTCGACCACCTTGCCGCCGAGGTCGTGCTCCAGGCACGGCTGCGCGGACTCGTCGCCCCGGTCAACGCGCTGCTCCAGCGCACCGTCCACGACCTCGTCCGCTCGGGTCGCCCTCCCCGCAGCCTGGACGCCGCCGACCTCCTGGCCGCGGTGCGCGGCTGATCACCCTGGGGTACGAGCCCGGACATGCCGCTGGCCCCGCCGGCGGCGGGGTGCGGGGCGGTGGACTCAGGTCTCGCCGGGTGGAGTGGCAGGCTTGGTGATCGCGGTGGTGCCGTGGTGGTCGACACGGAAGAACAGCCCGTTCGGGGAGCGCCACACGTAGATGGTGTCGTCGAGTCGGTCGTAGTCCCATCGGGTGTGGGTCTTGGCGCGGTGGTGGCCGCGGCACAGGGGTGCGGTGTTGGCGGTGGACGTGGTCCCGCCCTGGTCGTGCGGGGTGATGTGGACGATGTCGGCGGTGGCTGCTGGACGGGTGCACCACGGGAAGACGCAGTGGTGGTCGATGAGCTCGCGTTGGGCCCGGAGGCGGCC
>NZ_JANNML010000007.1:0-3742 GCF_031397825.1 Nocardioides sp. | reverse complement strand
GCCTGGCACGAGGCCGGGCGGCTCCTCGAGGGCATCGACGACGAGACGTTGGCCCGCGTGCAGGCAGGGTTGCGACGGAGCGAGTCCGAGGGCCAACGGCGCATGCTCGAGCTCAACCGCGGGAGCAAGGACGACCTCGAGATCTACCCGAACCTCTGGGCCGGCGTCGGGCTGGTCCGCGGCGGCGCCGGCACCGCGCTGGTGGGCAGCCACGAGGAGGTCGCCGACCGCATCGAGGAGTACCACGCCCTCGGCATCGACGAGTTCGTGCTCTCCGGCTACCCGCACCTCGAGGGTGCCTACTGGTTCGGCGAGGGAGTGCTGCCGCTGCTGGAGAAGCGCGGCCTCTGGAAGCACCCCGCTCCTACGACGTACGCCGCCTCGGTCCCGTTCGGCGCGAGCGCAGCGGCGTCGTGAGCCTGCCCGACCCTGCGGCCGTCATCGGCCGTCCCGCCCCGACCTCAGGAGTGAGCACATGACGACCACCGACATCACCCGCACCGCCCTCGCGCCGACCGTCGATGACCGCCGACCGGACCAGGAGCTGGACCCCGGCGAGCTGCGCCAGGCCTTCGGGGCCTTCCCCAGCGGCGTAGTGGCCGTGGCCGCCCTCGTGGACGGCGAGCCGGTCGGCATGGCCGCCAGCTCGTTCACCTCGGTCAGCCTCTCGCCGGCCCTGGTCGCGTTCTCGGTCGCCACCACCTCCTCGACGTGGCCGACGCTGCGCTCCGGGGACCACCTCGGGCTGTCGGTCCTGGCCAGCCACCACGACCAGGCGTGCCGGCAGCTCGCCGGGCCGGCGGCCGAGCGCTTCACGGGGCTCAGCACGCGGACGACCGACCGCGGTGCGCTGCTCCTCGACGACGCGGTGGCGACGTTCGACTGCAGCGTCGAGCGCGAGATCGAGGCCGGCGACCACATCATGGTGCTGCTGCGCCTGCACGCGGTCGAGGACGGGGGAGCCGGCTCCCCGCTGGTCTTCCACCGCAGCGGCTTCGAGCGGCTCGACGGGCACGCGGGGGATCGCCGCGAGGGCCATCGCTCCCTCCGGCGCGTGGGCTGAGTCTGAGACATGCCCCGGACAGGGGCCCCGGGCAGGCCGATGGCGGCGCCAGCTTGGGAGGCGCCGCCATCGTGAGTGGGTCCTGCCGGGCCAGGCGACGTGGCTCCGGGGCCGGTCCCGTGGTGGGTGGGTGGTGCAGGGCGCCGACCAGCTCGACGGGGGAACGAGCTGGCCGACGCAGTCCTATTCTGACCTCGGGAACCCTCTGTTCACGCGGTGCACGTGTACGAACTTGGGTTAGTGCCGCTGCGCTATTCGTGTGGGACGGATGTCTTGGTCGTCCGACCGGCAGTGGTCTGGTCAGGGTCCTGGGGGAGCCACAGCGCGACCTCCGTGCCGCCCTCGGGCCGTCGGGCCACCGACCACTCACCGCCCGCGATCTGCGCGCGGTCCTGCATGCTCGAGAGTCCGAGGTGTCCGGCGACCGACGACACCCGGTCGTCCGGGATGCCGACGCCGTCGTCGATCACCCTCAGGTCGAGGCCGCCGTCACGGGAGCCGAGGGTGAGCGTCACGTGGTCGGCGCGGGCGTGCTTGCGCACGTTGAACAGGGCCTCCCTGGCGATCCGGTGGGCCACGCGCAGGACGGAGGCCGCCGTAGCCGCCGCGGCGTCGGGGTCCCGCTCGACCACGCTCACCTCGGTGCTGCTGCCGTCGAAGATCTCGCGGGCGGTCTCACGCAGCGCCGGGGCGAGGCCGTGGTCGAGGTCGACCGGAGTGAGGTCGAACAGCAGCGTGCGCAGCCGGTCGGTCGCCTCCGAGACGGTGGCGCGGAGTGGGTCGACGTACTCGATCAGGTGGGGCGCCTCCGCGGTGATCCGTCGCGACAGCAGCCCCAGGCGCAGGTCGACCGCGGCCAGGGCCTGGACCGAGTCGTCGTGGACCTCGGCGGCGATGTGCGCCCGCTCGGCGTCCTGGGCGTCGACCAGGCGGCTGAGCAGGTGCTGGCGCTGCTCGGCCAGGTCGCGCAACGCACGCTCGGCCGCCACCCGGTCGGAGAGGTCTCGCTGGACGGTCGCGAGCGCGAAGGGCTCGTCGCTCTCCGGGTCGCGGATGAGGAAGCTGGCGATCTGGACCGGGATGGCCGGCCCGCCCCGCAGGTCACGCAGGGTCGACTCGCCCTCCCAGAAGCCGTTCGCGATGACCGCGGGCTGCTCGACGGTCAACGACAGCTCCAGCCCCTCCTCGGTCAGGTAGTCCGAGATCCGGGTGGCGGAGACGTCCACGTCGACGTCCATGCCGACCATCGCCCGGCCCGGAGGATTGACGTAGAGCACGGTCCCGTCGAGGGCGGCGATGGCGATGAACTCGGGGCAGGCCTCGACGAGGGCCTTGAAGCGCAGCAGATCGACGTTGGCCGCGCGCAGGGCACGCTCGGCCGTCATGAGCTCGGTGACGTCCTGGGCCACCCACACCGTGCCCAACGGGGCTCCGGTCTCGGGGTGGAAGATGTGGAACGCCTCGGTGCGCGCCACGGTCGACCCGTTGGACCCGGTCAGGGTCAGGTCGCCGCGCCAGCGTCCACGCGAGGCGAGGCCCTCCTCGACGTCGCCGATGACGTCCTCGGCGATGTGCGCGGCGAAGACGTCGCGGAAGGACGACCCGACCCACTGTGCGCCGAGCTCGGAGACCCGGGCGTTGACGTAGGTGGCGATCGAGTCGGTGTCGGTGATCGCGATGAGGTCGCTGGTGGCGTCGGCGAGAGCCTTGAACTTCACCTGCTCCTCGAGCGCCTCGCGCTGCGCGCGCAGCAGCAGCGCGTTGTCCAGGGCCAGCGCGACGCGTTCGGCCACGTCGACGGAGAAGTCGGTGTCCTTCTCGCTGAAGGGTGCCGCGTCACCGCGCCGCACCAGGTCCAGGGCGCCCAGGAGGTTGCCACGGGCCCGCAGGGGGATGCGCAGCACCGAGTGGGCGCCGGTCTCACGCAGCCAGGTGTCGATGAAGGCGTCGCCGAAGGGGTCCGTGGTGTCGGTGTCGGCGACCGTCGCCAGCGAGATGTGACGGGCGCGCGGGATGCCCTCGGCCAGCGCGCGGTCGATCTCGAGTTCCTCGGGACGCGCCCGTTCGCGCGGCGGCTTCAGGTCGCCACCGCCCGGAGCCGTCGAGGTGTTGAAGGCAGCGATGCGCAACCGCTCCGGGTCCGGACCGGTCAACCAGAGCGCGCCGGAGGAGTCGGTGCCCTCGGTGGCGGCGGCGACGGCGGTGTCCAGCAGGGCCGGCACGTCCACCACGTCGCGGGCCAGCGCGGCGTCGAGCTCGACCAACGCCGTGATCCGGCGGTCCTGCTCCCGCGCCTCGCTCTCCAGTCGCCGCTGGTCGGTGACGTCACTGACCACGCCCAGACCGCCGGCCGGCGCCTCGCCCTGGGTGCTCAGCGGCTGGAAGTAGGTCTCCAGGATCCGACCCTGGTGCTCGAGGTCGACCACGAACGTCTCGCCGGCCAGCGTACGGCGCAGCTGGAGCACGGCCTGGGGGTCATCGGCATAGGCCTCGATCAGGTCGGCACCCACCAGCTGACCCGGGAGCAGCCCCAGGGCAGCGAGCCCCGGGCCCTCCGACATGGTGCACACGCCGCGGTGGTCGAAGGTGTAGACGATCGACGGTGTGGTGCGCAGCCAGGTGGACGGCGGAACGGTCAGGGTCTCCACGCGATGCTGCCTTCCGTCCGAGAGCTCCCGC